>NZ_JAOTJD010000002.1:0-203200 GCF_042714595.1 Phenylobacterium ferrooxidans
TCAAGACCAAAATCAAGCGGGCCGGATGGGATGACGCCTTCCTCTTCTCAATGCTCGGTCATATGCGATAGCCCTGCCTCCTGGGGGAGCTGGCGCGAAGCGCCTGAGGGGGACTTTGACTCTTTTTTGAGGGCCGAGGGATTGTCGACTACGTCGATCCCCCTCCGACCCGCCGCTTCGCGACGGCCCACCTCCCCCACATCGGCGCGACGCGCCTGGGGGAGGATCTGGGGCGTTGACGCTCCTTCGATCTGGGCTAGCCTCGCCCGATGGCCTGACCCCGGACATCGGCGCCCCGAGCGCCCTCCCCCGCCCCGACGCGGGCGCGTTCCCTCATGTCCGAAGGCTTCCCATGACGCTTCGCCGTATCGCCGCCGCCGACCTCGCGCAGGTCGCGCGCTATCCCTTCACGCTCTCCATCACCGAACCGATGACCGATCCAGCGCGGCTGGCGGAGACCTTCGCGGCCACCGGGTTCTGGACCGACGAGGCCGGCGCCCTGGCTATCGAGGCCGACGGGCGTTTGGTGGGGACCTGCCAGTTCTATCGCGCGGCGCCCTGCATCCACGGGCTGGAGCTGGGCTACATCCTGCACGATCCCGCCGACCGGGGACGCGGCCTGGCGGCGCCGGCGGTGCGGGCCTTCTCCGACCTGCTGTTCTCCGAGCGGCCGGCGGTCTATCGCCAGCAGCTGATCATCGAGACCTGGAACACCGCCTCCTGGAAACTGGCCGAGCGCTGCGGCTTCACCCGCGAGGGGCTGCTGCGCAGTTCCGGCTTCGGCGAAGGCGATCCGGCCGACTGCCTGATCTATTCCCGCACCCGCAAGGACTGGCGCCAGGAGGCCACGACCACGATGGGGGTGGCGGTGGCGGTGGACTGAGCTGCGCGGGCTCTTGCGGTTGAACGGCAGCCACATAGGTTGAGGCGCCACGACGTTCGCGCCAGACCGGAGGCCCAGAATGGCCCGCTATCAGAACATCCTCGAAACCATCGGCCGCACCCCGGTGGTGCGGATCAACAAGCTGGCGCCGGAGGGGGTGAACCTGTGGGTCAAGGTCGAGGCCTTCAACCCGCTGGGCTCGGTGAAGGACCGCCTGGCGTTAGGGGTCATCGAGGCCGCGGAAAAGTCTGGCGCGCTGAAGCCCGGCCAGACGGTGATCGAGGCCACCAGCGGCAACACCGGCATCGGCCTGGCCATGGTCTGCGCGCAGAAGGGCTATCCCCTGGTGGTGACCATGGCCGAAAGCTTCTCGGTGGAGCGGCGCAAGCTGATGCGGTTCCTGGGGGCCAAGGTGGTCACCACGCCGGCGGCTCTGCGCGGCACCGGCATGGTGGCCAAGGCCGTCGAGCTGGCGCAGAAGCACGGCTGGTTCCTGACCCGGCAGTTCGAGAATGAAGCGAACCCGGACATGCACGCCCGCACCACCGCCGTTGAGATCCTGGAGGACTTCGCGGGCGAGAGCCTGGACTACTGGGTGACCGGCTATGGCACCGGCGGGACCCTGAGGGGGGTGAGCCGCGTGTTGGCGGAAAAGAGCCCCGGCACCAAGATCATCGTCTGCGAGCCGGAGGACGCCCAGCTGCTGGGCAGCGGCGCGGAGCAGGCACGTAATCCCGATGGCTCGGCCGCCTCCGGCCACGCCGCCTGGAAACCCCACCCCATGCAGGGCTGGACGCCGGACTTCATTCCGAAACTGACCGGCGACGCGGTGGCCGACATCGACCAGATCATCGCCATCCCCGGCCCCGAGGCCATGGCCATGAGCAAGAGGCTGGCCGACCAGGAGGGCATCTTCGTGGGCATCACCTCCGGCGCGACCTTCGCCGGGGCGCTGAAGGTGGCGGCTGACGCGCCCAAGGGCTCCAACATCCTGTGCATGCTGCCCGACACCGGGGAGCGGTATCTCTCCACGCCGCTATTCGCCGACGTGCCGGTGGACATGACCCCGGACGAGCAGTCGATCTTCGACTCCACGCCGCTGGGGAAGCCGGCGTAGGCGGCCGCGACGGCGAGGTCCGGCCGACCCTTTCCTCCCCCGCTGCGCAGGGGAGGAAAAGCGCGCTATTTCGCGGTCAGTTCCTTCACCAGGGCCGTCTGGCCGTAGACTTTTTCCAGGGCTTGCGTGGCCGCCGAGGTGGCCACGACGACGGTGCGGTTGATCGCGCCGTCGTAGCCGTAGTTGCCGCCGAGGGAGTGGATGTTGCCGTCGAAGGCGGCGCCCAGGATCTCGGCCTTGGCGTTCAGCACCGGGGAGCCGGAATTGCCGCCGATGATGTCGTTGGTGGTGACGAAGTTGTACACCGTGGCCGGGTTCAGTCTGTCCTTGGCGGCCACCCAGCGCGGGGCGAGCTGGAAGGGTTCGGCGCCCGTCGCGCGGTCATAGAGGCCGGCGAAGGTGGTGAAGGGCGGGATGGTCACGCCGCGGTGGGTCCAGCCGGCGACCTTTCCGTAGGACAGGCGCAGGGTGAAGGTGGCGTCGGGATAGACCGCGTCTCCATAGGCGGCGAACTTGGCCCGGGCGATGCGCTCGGCGGCCCGGTCGGTGGGGCCGCTGACCTCGGTCTCCCAGGCGGTGCGGGCCTCGCGGGCGGCGGGGTCGATACGCAGGGCGAGCTGGATCATGGGATCGTTGGAGGCCAGGATGGCGGGCAGGCCGCCGTCCCAGAGGCGCTTGCGCTCGGCGGGGTCGGCGAGCTTGGTCCCGGCCACCAGGCGGGCGGCCATGGCCTCGGGGCTCTCCTTGCCCAGCAGCTGCTTCACCGCCGCGTCGTCGACGGTGAGGTACTCGCGGGTCTTGGACAGCCAGAAGCCGAGATAGAGCTGCTCCAGGGCGGCGTCCACCGGCTGTTCGTCGAGGATCTGCTTGGCCATGAGGGCGAGGCCCGCATCGCCGTATTCCGGCAGGCGCTCGGCCGAGGGCTTGGCGCGTTCCTGGCCGGCGCGGACCAGTTCGCGAGCGAAGAGGAAGAGCTCCGACAGCGATCCGGCGCCGCTCTCCAGCTGGCGCAGGCGCAGGAAGCGGTCGGCATAGGGGCCCTGGACCTTGGCGATCTCGCCCCAGGGGTCGCCGATGTCTGCGGCCAGCCTGGGATCGGCGGCGACCTTGGCGCGCAGCTCGGCCTCGGCGGCGCGCTTGGCCTCCATGAAGGCCGGGTCGTTGAGGGCGAACTGGCGGCCGTAGAAGACCTTGAAGCTGTTCTCGACCCCGAACAGGGGATCGGTGGCGATGCGCTTGGACTCCGCGTCGCGCTCACCAAAGGCGATCAGCCGGCCGCGCAGTTCGGAGCGCTGCAGCTGACCGATGGGCAGGGCCAGGTCGCGCTGGGTCTGCAGCTGGGAGACCGTCAGCATGCGGTCGGTGCCGCCCGGATTGCCGGAGACGAAGGTGACCTCGCCGTCCTTGGGCGCCCGGCTCTGCCAGATCAGGTGCTGGGGCGAGGCGATGGGCTTGCCGTTCTCGTACAGGCGCACGAAGGCGGTATCGAGGTTGAAGCGCGGGAAGTTGAAATTGTCGGGGTCGCCGCCGAAGAAGGCCGTCGCGATCTCCGGGGCGAAGACCAGGCGGACGTCGGAATACTTGCGGTACTTGTAGAGCTTGTACTGGCCGCCCCGATAAAGAGTGACCAGCTGGCAGCGGAAGGCCTCGTCCTTGCCGCAGGCGGCGGTCTCGGCCGCGCCCTTGGCGGCGTCGCGCGCCTTGACGAAATCGATCCCGGTCTTGCCGGCGGTGGCTTTGCCGATGTCGGCGGTGAGGTCGGTGATGGAGACCAGGACCTCGGCCTGCATGCCGGCGCACTTCTTTTCCTCGGTCCGGGCGGTGGTGAGGAAGCCGTCCTTCACATAGTCGGTCTTGTCGTCCGACAGGCTCTGGACGCAGTCGACGACGCAGTGGTGGTTGGTGAAGACCAGGCCTTGCTTGGACACCAGGGAGGCCGAGCAGCCGCTGGTGAGGCGCACGGAGGCGGCCTGGACGCGGTCGAGCCACTTCTGGTCGGTCTTGACGCCATAGGCCTGGGCCACCTTGGCGGCCGGGAAGTTGTCGAAGGTCCACATGCCTTCGTCGGCGAGGGCCGGGGCGGCGGAGAGGGCGATGGCGGCGGCGAGCGCGCCGCCCAAGGTCTGTCGAAGCATGAACATCCCGATGGGGTTTCGCGAGCCACGGGGGAGGTCGCGGGGTGGCGATCCGTAACAATGTAACAGCCCGATGGCTAGGGGCTTTTGCGATCAATGGCTTAGCCGGGGTCCGGCTGGAAAGTTACTTATAATTCATGTGATTAGGCCGCCAGAAGCGCCGCCTTACGTGGATTTAACTAGGCTGCCGACCGCCAGGGGCACACATGCTGGCGCCGTTGGAGGGACGCAATGTCACTGGCCCTGGCCACCCTGATCTATGAATGGCGCCGGTACATGGCGGCCGTGATCGCGCTGGCCTTTTCGGGCCTGCTGATCCTGGCCCAGGTCGGCATGTTCACCGGGATCGTCAAGGGCGCCACGGCCACCATCGACCGCAGCCGCGCCGATATCCTGGTGCTGGGAGCCAAGTCGGAAAGCCTGATCAATTCCGGCCCGTCGGGCCTGCCGCGCCGTATCCAGCCGCAGCTCTATCTGAACCCCGACGTGGTGGAGGTGGCCAGCTTCGACGGCGACGGGGCCCGCTGGACCAACCGTCCGCCCCCGGGGAAGAAGGCGGTCACCACCTTCGTCCAGGTCAATATGGTCGACACCCGCCCCGGCGCGGTGACCCTGCCCACCGACTATTCCGAAACCGTCCGCGTCGCCCTGCAGGAGCCCTATGCGGTGGCCATCGACCGCAGCGCCCTGGCGCGGCTGGGGGTCAAGCCCGGCGACAGCGCCGCCCTCAACGGCAAGTCGGTGCATGTCCGCGCCATCCTGGAGGGCTATCCCGACATCAACCAGCCGTCTGTCGTGGTGTCGCGCGACACCATGCGCCTGCTGGGCATGGGGGAGAAGGGCGACAAGACCGGCCCGCTGATGGTGCGCATCAAGGACCCGGCTCGGGCCGAAGAAGTGCGCGACACCCTGAACGCCAATTCCGACAAGGCCTATCGCGCCTGGACCCGCGACGAGCTTTCCAAGGCCAACGAGGGCGCCCTGCTGAAGGAGCAGATCATCGGGGTGATGCTGGGCTTCTCGGTGTTCCTGGGGTTCCTGATCGGGGTGGGGATCACCTCCCAGACCCTGCGCGGGGCGATCCTGGCCAATATCAAGGAGTTCGCCAGCCTGCGGGCGCTGGGGGTCTCCATGGGCTCGCTGCGGCTGATCGTGGTGGAGCTGTCCTTCTGGGTGGGGGTCGCGGGTCTCGCGGCCACCGCCTTGCTGACCTTCGCCATATCGCTGCTGGCCAAGAGCGCCGGCCTGCCCATGGGCTTCCCCCTCGGCTGGATCACCGGGGTCGCCATCCTGCTGATGCTGATCTCCATGGCCTCGGGCCTGATGGCCATGGGCATCCTGAAGAAGAGCCAACCCGCGGACCTGCTGCGATGAGCCAGACCTCCGGTATCCCCGGCGCCCACGCCCTGGTGGCCAAGGGCGTCACCAAGCGGTTCAAGACCGGCCGCAGCCATATCGAGGTGCTGAAGGCCGTGGACTTCGACGCCCTGCACGGCGACGTGACCATGGTGATGGGGCCCTCCGGCTCGGGCAAGTCGACCCTGGTGGCGACCCTGTCAGGCCTGCTGAAACCCGACGAGGGGTCGGTGAGCGCCATGGGCGAGGACCTGTGGAAGCTGCGCCCCGGCCAGATCGACCGGTTCCGGCTGGATCACTGCGGCTTCATCTTCCAGGGCTTCAACCTGTTCGGCGCGCTGAGCGCCCTGCAGCAGGTGACCATCATCCTGAAGTACAAGGGCTTCGCGCCGGCCGAGGCCCGCGCCCGGGCCGAGATCGCGCTGGCCGAGGTGGGTCTTTCCAAGCGCATGCACCAGCGCCCCTCCGAGCTGTCCGGCGGCGAGAAGCAGCGGGTGGCCATCGCGCGCGCCCTGGCCAAGGAGCCGCACCTGCTGTTCGCCGACGAACCCACCAGCGCGCTGGACGGCGAGAACGGCCAGATCGTCATCCAGCTTCTGCAGCGGGCGGCCAAGAGCCATGGGGCCGCGGTGATCTGCGTGACCCACGACCCGCGGCTGGAAGCCTATGCCGACCGCATCATCCACATCGAGGACGGCCGCATCCTGGACGACCGGCGCACGACGCCGGGCCCCGGCGCGGCCAAGACCCCTGAGCTCATCGGAGCCTAAGACCATGTTCGCCTTCCTCCGCCACCACGTCGTCTGGGCCGTGGTTCTTGTGCTCGGTCTCGCCGTCGCCGGCGGGCTCCTGCTGAACAGCCAGGCCAAGGCCCAGAAGGCGGAGGCGGCCAAGGTCGCCGCCGCCAAGGCGCCCAAGAGCCCCTTCGTCGCCATCGCCAACGGCAAGGCCGACGTCGAGGGCGGCATGATCCAGGTGGCCGCGCGCCGCGCCGGGATCGTGCGCGAGGTGCTGGTGAGCGAGGGCGACCGCGTCACCAAGGGCCAGGTCCTGGCCCGCCAGGAGGACGACCAGCCGCGGCTGGCCGCCGCCCAGGCCGCCGCCGCCGTGCGCCAGGCCCGCGCCCAGATGGCGATGACCCAGGTGCAGCTCTCCACCGCCCAGCGCGAGCGGGCCCGGCTGCAGGGCCTGGTGGCCACCAACTTCGTGGCCGGCCAGCGGCTGGACCAGGCGCAGGACAGGATCGCCGAAGCCCAGGCCACCCTTGAGGCCCAGCGCGCCTCCGTCGCCACCGCCCAAGCGGCCCTCGAACAGGCCCGCTACGAGCAGGAGCAAACCATCATCCGCGCCCCGGCCGACGGTCGCATCGCGCGGCGCTACGCCAATCCGGGCGCCGGCGCCTCGACCCTGAACGTGTCGACCATGTTCGACCTGGAGCCCGTCGCCCCGCACATCGTGCGCGCCGAGATCGCCGAGGGCGCCCTGCCCTATGTGCGCATCGGCCAGGCGGTGCAGATCGCCCCGGAGAGCGACCCCACCAAGGTCTATCGCGGCACGGTGCTGCGCCAGGCCGCGGTGTTCGGCGCCCGCAAGCTGGTCTCCGACGATCCCACCGAACGCACCGACGACCGGGTCGTCGAGGTGGTGGTGAGCGCCGACAACGCCCCGTTCCTGATCGGGCAGCGGGTGCTGGTGAAGTTCCTGCGCGGGACGGAGATGGCGGTGAGGTAGGGGGGGCACCGAGCGAGTCTTGACGAGCACGGAGGTTCACTGACCCGAGGACGCTCTTCCCCGCAAGTTGCAGGCGACCGGCACGGCTACTGAATTGGGTTATTAGAAGACGCCACTCAGCCACAGAGCTAGCGCCGCATAGCAGCCGAAGACGATCGGCATTCCAACGCGAAGAAGGTCCACCACCACCTCTGTATACTTGACGGCTCTGACCTTCCGTAGGTCCGATGAGATGAGCCTCGCTTCGCGTTGCCGAGCCATGTCGATTCGATGCTGCACCGATGCTAGCCTCGCCTCCAACTCCTCCGTACCGAGGTGCACCGAGTTGCTCAGCCTCGGCATGCCCATTCCTCTGTTTCCAATCGTCCACTCGTCGGCAGTTTGCTGGAGGGTTTCGATAAAAGCGCGTAGTTGCTCAAGGTCGGACTCCTGCCTTGCCCCTAATCTCTCTTCGAGGACGAAATGATAAGTGTTAACTAACGGCAGACACAGCAACATGAACTGCGCCAACATATAGACTAGACCGAGAAAGGCCGTCTGCTTCATTGCCCAGAGAGGGGTTCGCACCACCTTCAGAAGCGCATCTACCGCTTCGGGTTCAACAAAACCGTGGGCCAGGATCAGCGCAATGGCCGCGCTTCCAAGCAACCACTTGCGCGCCTTCATAAGGCGAACATAGATTCCCTCGGCGGCCGTGTGTTCGTCGTCCCCCCACAACACTTGGAACATTTGTCACCCCCTCAAAAACGACCGCTCGTGACAGACCTATTTAAGGCGGATGGCGAGCCAGGGATCGCAGTTTGGCGGTTCGGGCATTGGTGAGCTGGAGGCCAGGATCGCCAGGAGGTTCAGGAGCGCGAGCATGGGGCGAGGCTAGCAGCCGCCAAGCGCAACTGTAAATCGTGGAGGGGATTGCGCTCCACCTATCCGCCCCCTTGGGGGTCGCGCGCCGCTCTCCAGCCAAAGCCCCGTCATCCCGGCCGCAGCGAAGCGGAGAGCCGGGACCCAGGGGCGGTGATCATTCCCCCTGGGTCCCGGGTCTCCCTGCGGTCGCCCGGGATGACGATGCATTGCTGGAAAGTCGCCTACGCCCCTAAAACCGCTGCGCGCCGTCCAGGCGGATGGTCGTGCCGTTGAGGAAGTCGTTCTCGCAGATCTGGGCGGCCAGCTGGGCGTATTCGTCGGGGTCGCCCATGCGGTGCGGATTGGGGACCATGGGGCCCCACTTGGCCTGGGCCTCCTCGTCGGTCATGCGGGCGGAATAGGCGAGCGTCAGGAAGGTGCCCGGCGCGATGGCCATGGCGCGGATCCCGATGGGCGCCAGGTCGCGGGCGATGGTCAGGGTCATGCCGATGATGCCGCCCTTGGCCGCCGAATAGGCCGCCTGGCCGGGCTGGCCCTCATAGCCGGCGATGGAGGCGGTGTTGATCACCACGCCGCGCTGATTGGAGGCCAGCGGCGCGTTCTTGGCCATGGCCTCGGCGGCCTGGCTGGTGACGGCGAAGGCGCTGTTGAGATAGACCCCGACCGTGTGGGCGAAGTGGGCCAGCGGGATGCGCTTGCCCTCGCGATTGACGGTGCGGGCCGCGCCGGTGGCGCCCGGCGCCGGGGGTCCGCCATGCACCACCACGGCGGCGCGCAGGGGGCCGAGGTCCACGGCGGCCTGGACGGCCCGGGCGATGGACTCCTCGTCCATGATGTCGGTGCGGACATAGACCGAACCGTTGCCCAGCTCCTTGGCCAGAGCCTCGCCGCGGGCGTCGGCCACGTCGGCGATGACCACCTTCATGCCCCGCTGGGCGAGGCGGCGGGCGGTGGCGCTGCCGAAGCCGCCGGCGCCGCCGGTGACCAGGGCCGAGGCGTTGGTGAGATCCATGGTGTCTTCCCCTGTCTGGTGGCCGCGCGCGCCGCGCCGACCCGCGTTTCGGGCATCCTGTCCGCACGCTTTCGAAAACGCGAGGCTGTCGTCGCGGCAGGTCGGCGCCCGCGCGCCCCAGCCTTGACGACAGGCGCGCGCGAAAACGCCCAGGGATCGGGCGGATGATCGCCGCGGCGGCCGCCGCGTTGGGCGGCTTGACCTCGTCTCTCCCGCGCCGCACAAAACGCGCGAATTTCTGACCCTCTTTCTGGAGAGACTTCCATGGCGGACATCCGCTTCGACGGCAAAGTGGCGATCGTCACCGGCGCGGGCGGCGGCCTGGGCAAGCAGCATGCGCTGGAGCTGGCGCGTCGCGGGGCCAAGGTTGTCGTCAACGACCTGGGCGGCTCGATGGACGGTTCGGGCGGCTCGTCCGCCGCCGCCGACGCCGTGGTCGAAGAGATCAAGGCCCTGGGCGGCGAGGCCATCTCCAACGGTTCGTCGGTCACCGACGACGCCGGCGTCGCCCACATGGTCAAGCAGACCATGGACCAGTGGGGCCGCATCGACGTGCTGATCGCCAACGCCGGCATCCTGCGCGACAAGAGCTTCGCCAAGATGACCATGGAAGACTTCGAGCTGGTCTTGAACGTCCACCTGATGGGCACGGTCAAGCCGACCAAGGCCGTCTGGGAGATCATGCGCGAGCAGAACTACGGCCGCATCGTCGTGACCACCTCGTCGTCGGGCATGTACGGCAACTTCGGCCAGTCCAACTACGGCGCCGCCAAGCTGGGCATCATCGGGTTCATGAACACGATCCGCCTCGAAGGCCAGAAGAACAACATACACATCAACGCCATCAGCCCGGTCGCCGCCACGCGCATGACCGAGAACCTGATGCCCCCCGCCATCCTGGAAAAGCTGAAGCCGGAATATGTGACGCCGGGCGTCGTCTACCTGGCCTCGGAGGAAGCCCCCACCGGCGCGATCCTGACCGCCGGCGCGGGCGCCTTCGCGCTCACCCGCCTCTATGAAACCGAGGGCGTCTATCTCGGCGAGGGCGGGCTTTCGGTGGAAGAGGTGCGCGACAACTGGTCCAAGATCTCCGATCCGGCCGGGCAGCAGGCCTATCTGAACGGCGGCGAGCAGAGCGGGAAGTTCTTCCGCAAGATGCAGGGCGGCTAGGGTCACACCCCACCGCGTTCGATCTCGGGGCGGCTCCAGAAGGGGCCGCCCTTTTTCGTTGCACTGATTTCACTTGCTCCACCCGGCCTAATCGCGCGTAACCTAGGGCTCTGCACGCCCCCGCAAGAGCGGCGATCCATCAGGAACAGGGACCTTACATGAGCGACTCTTCGGTGGTGAGCGCGCGGCGCCTGCCGCTCTCCACGGCCATGGCCTTCGCGGCCACCAGCCTGCCCATCTCCGCCGTCGCCATCGCCATCTCGGTCTACCTGCCCCGCCACTATGCGAGCCACCTCGGCATCGACCTGGCCCTGGTGGGGGCGGCCTTCTTCATCGTGCGCATGATCGACATCCCGGTGGACGGCCTGCTGGGCTGGACCATGGATAAGACCCGGACGCGCTGGGGCCGATACCGGCTCTGGACGATCCTCGGGGCGCCGGTGCTGATGGCCGGCATCTACTTCCTGTTCATGCCGCCGGAGGGCGTGGGACGAACCTATCTGATCGTGTGCCTGCTGGTGATGTACCTGGGCAACTCGATCCTGGCCCTGTCGCACGCGGCCTGGGCCGCGACCCTGGCGCCGCACTATGACGACCGCTCGCGGCTATTCGGCATCATGACCGGCATCGGGGTCCTGGGGGCGGCCTCGATCCTGGCCATTCCGATCATCAACGAGGCCCGCGGCGCGTCCGACGCCGGCAACATCTCCACCATGGGCTGGTTCATCTTCGTGCTCACCCCGATCGCCACGGCGCTGGTGATCTGGCGCACACCGGAGAAGATCGCGCCCGAGGTTCCCGGCCACGCCTTCCGCCTGCGCGACTACGGCGCCCTGATCACCCGCCCCTCCTTCCTGCGCATCCTGCTGGCCGACCTCTGCCTGTCGCTCGGCCCGGGCTGGATGAGCGCGCTGTACCTGTTCTTCTTCACCGACAGCCGCGGGTTCACCACCGGCCAGGCGAGCATCCTGCTGGCGGTCTACATCCTGGCCGGGTTCGCCGGCGCGCCGCTGATGGGGCGGCTGGCCACCAAGATCTCCAAGCACCGCGCGGTGATGGTGGCCACCACGGTCTATTCCCTGGTGCTGATCTCGCTGATGGCGATCCCGCAGGGCAATATGCTGATCGGGGCGATCCCGATGTTCATGGCCGGCTTCATGGCCGCGGGCTTCAACGTGCTGACCCGCGCCATGACCGCCGACGTCGCCGACGAGGTGCGCCTGGAACAGGGCAAGGAGCGTTCGGGACTGCTGTACGCCATCACCGTCATGACCACCAAGATCGCCGGCGCCTTCTCCATCGGCCTGACCTTCTGGGTGCTGTCCAAGGTGGGCTACCTGGCCGCCGACGGCGCGCAGAACACGCCCGAGGCGATCCATAACCTGGAGCTCGCCTATCTGATCGGGCCGGTGGTCTTCGTGATGCTGGGGGGCGCCTGCATGATCGGCTACAAGCTGGGAGCCGACCGCCACGCCGAAATCCGGGCCGAACTGGACGCCCGCGACGCCCTCTATGACGAGGCGCCCATCATCGAGAGCGTGACCGGCGAGGCCGCCATCCCGACGCCGCCCCGGTCCGACTGACAGCTGGACGCGGCGCCGGTCGGAATCCCCGGCCGGCGCCCGCGAAACCGCTTGCTTCGGCACAGGTGATCAAGCGTAACCTACGCGCAAGACTCAAGCCTCCGACAAGTGTGTGCTGGGTGTGCGCGGAGGATTGCGAAACTTGACCCAAGCCAGCACGGCGAGCCCGTCGGGGCGCCTATCGCTCGGAACCATATTGGCCTTCGCCGGCACCAGCCTGCCGCTGTCGGCCCTGGGCATCGCCATCTCGGTCTACCTGCCCCGCTACTTCGCCAGCCACATCGGCGTCGAGCTGGCGGTGGTGGGCGCGGTCTTCGCCCTGGTGCGCGCCATCGACATCCCGTTGGACCCGGCGCTGGGGATGATCATGGACCGCACGCGGACCCGCTGGGGCCGCTACCGGATCTGGACGGTGATCGGCGCGCCGATCCTGATGTTCGCCCTGATCATGCTGTTCCAGGCGCCTGAGGGCTCAGGGCAGCTCTATCTCGGGGGCTGGCTGCTGATCATGTACCTGGGCACCTCGATCCTGGGCCTGTCGCACTCGGCCTGGGCCGCGACGTTGGCCACCAACTATCACGAGCGCTCGCGCATCTTCGCGGTGATGACGGCGGTGGGTGTGCTGGGTTCGGTCCTCGTCCTGGTGATCCCCATCGTCCTGGAGCAGCAGGGGCTGACGGACGCCCAGGGGGTCCAGGCCATGGGCTGGTTCATCATCGGCCTGACACCGGTGGCGGTCGCCCTGGTGGTCTGGCGGACGCCCGAGAAGATCACCGTCGACGTCGGCGGCAAGCATTTCAATCTGCACGACTATTGGGCGCTGATTTCCCGGCCCAACATGATCCGCATCCTGCTGGCCGACCTCTGCCTGGCGCTCGGTCCCGGCTGGATGGCGGCGCTCTACCTGTTCTATTTCAAGGACGCCCGGGGCTTCTCCACCTCCGAGGCCAACATCCTGCTGCTGGTCTATATCCTGGCCGGCTTCGCGGGCGCCCCGTCGGTCGGCTGGCTGGCCAATAGGATCAGCAAGCACCGGGCGGTGATGGTCACCACCACCGGCTATTCGCTGATGCTGATGATGGTGGGCTTCCTGCCGAAGGGCAGCATGATGCTGGCCCTGCCGGCGATGTTCATGGCCGGGTTCCTGGCCGCGGGCTTCGGGGTCATGACCCGGGCGATCACCGCCGACATCGGCGACGAGGTCCGGCTGGACGGCGGCAAGGAACGGATCGGCCTGATCTACGCCCTGACCGTCCTGACCGGAAAAGTGGCGGGCGCCTTCTCGATCTTCCTGACCTTCACCGTGCTGGCCCGGGTCGGCTACAACGCCAAGGAGGGCGCCACCAACACCGCCCAGGCGATCCACAACCTGGAGCTCGCCTATCTGATCGGCCCCATCGTCTTCGTCATGCTCGGGGGCGCCTGTTTCATCGGTTACAAACTGGACGCCACCAGCCACGCGGAAGTCCGGCGCAAGCTGGAGGAACGCGACGCCCTCTATGACGAGGCGCCCATCATCGAGAGCGTGACCGCGACGCCGGGCAATATTCTGCCCATCGAGCCGGACGCTTCGCGACCCTGACGTCTTTTCCGCGCCACCCGGCGCACCTGAGTTTTTTCAAGCCGGCGCATTCTGCGCCACCCCATTACGGAGCTTTCCATGGCGGTTTCGTCCCCAACGCAGCGCATATCGCTGCCAGTCGCCCTATCCTTCGCCTCCACAGCCTTGCCCATCGCGGCCATCGGCCTGGTGATGGGTGTCTACCTGCCCCGGTTCTTCGCCGGACACCTCGGCCTGTCCATGGTGGCGGTGGGCGCGGCGATCACCATCGTGCGCCTGATCGACCTGGCCGTAGACCCTCTGCTGGGCATGGCCATGGACCGGACCACCTCGCGCTGGGGCCGCTACCGTCCCTGGCTGGCGGTAGGCGCCCCCCTGGTCATGGCCGCGGTCTACATGCTGTTCATGGCCGACACCGGTGTCAGCGAGGGCTATATCATCGGCTGGCTGCTGGTGCTGTTTCTCGGGATCTCCATCGTCACCCTGGCCCAGGCGGCCTGGGGCGCGGCCCTGGCCACGGACTACAATGACCGGTCCCGGGTCTATGGCGTGATCAGCGCCGTTGGCGTGATCGGCGCCGTCGCGATCCTGGTGGTGCAACTGTCGGTGAAGGGCACCTTCGCCGAGAGCGTCCACGCCATGGGGTGGTTCTGCATCATCCTGCTGCCCATCACGGTGGCGCTCTGCATCTGGATCAGCCCCGAGCGCGTCGCCCCGAAGACTGCGGGCGTGCACGCCAGCTTCGCCGACTACTGGAAGCTGATCACCCGGCCGGAGATGATCCGGTTGATCATCGCCGACTTTGTGATGGCGCTCGGTCCCGGCACCACGGCGGCGCTCTATCTGTTCTTCTTCCACGACGCCCGGGGCTACACGACGGCCCAGACCTCGTTCCTGCTGATCTTCTACATCGCCGCGGGCCTGGCCGGCGCGATGTTCTGGAGCTGGACAGCCCAGAAGCTGGGCAAGCACCGCACGCTGATGCTGACCTCGGTCTGCTACGCGGTCACCCAGTCGATGCTGATGATCATCCCGCCCGCCACCATGTCCCTGGCCATCCCCGCCATGTTCGCCGTCGGCTTCGTCTCCTCCGCCTTCGTGCTGATCGTCCGCGCCATGGTCGCCGACGTGGCCGACGAGGTGCGGCTGGAGACCGGCGAGGAGCGGGCCGGCCTGCTCTACGCGCTCGTGACCACCACCCAGAAGATCGGCTCGGCGCTCACCGTGGGCATCAGCTTCACCGTGCTGGGCATGGTGGGTTACAACGCAGCCGAGGGCGCCGTGAACACGCCTGCGGCCATCCGCGGCCTGGAGCTCTGCTACGTCTTCGCGCCCATCATCCTGGTGTTCTTCGGCGGGGCCTGCTTCATCGGCTGGAAACTCGACGCCGCCCGCCACGCCGATGTGCGCCGCCAGCTCGACCTGCGTGACGCCCTGGCGGCCGAGGCCGGCGTCCTGGCCACCGCCTCGGGCGTGGCGGTGCCGGACACGAACGTCAGGCCCTAGCGCGCCTTAGAGCCTGATCCGTTGAGGTGGAATCGCTTCGCGATTCCGCCGATGCGGCGGATCAGGCTCCAGAAATAAGCGAGAGTATGATTCACGCTTGAGCCGGGACCGCTGCGCGGTTCCGTCTCAAGCGGTCATGTTCTAGAGCAGGGCCTTGGCGATCTGATTGAAGACGTTGGCCGCGGGGCTCTCAGGCGCCGCCGCGGTCACCGGCCTGCCGTCGTCGCAGGCCTGGCGCAGGGCCTGGTCCAGGGGGATTTCCCCCAGCAGGGGCAGGCCCAGCTTCGCCGCCTCCGCCTTGCCCCCGCCCTCGCCGAAGATCGGGATGCGGGCGCCGGTGGCGGGGTCGGGGAAGTAGGACATGTTCTCCACGAACCCCAGGATCGGGGTGTTGGTCTTCTGGAACATGGCCACGGCGCGGCGGGCGTCGATCAGGGCGATTTCCTGGGGGGTGGAGACGATGACCACCCCGTCCAGCTTGATCTTCTGAACCAGGGTCAGCTGGATGTCGCCGGTGCCGGGCGGCATGTCCACCACCAGGATATCCAGGGGCTCGGCCTCGGTTCCCCAACCCACGTCATTGGCCATCTGGCGCACGGCCGAGGAGGCCATGGGGCCGCGCCAGATCATTGGGGCCGCCTCGTCCACCAGGAAGCCGATGGACATCACCTTCATGCCCCAGGCCTCCAGCGGGATCAGTTTCTTGTCGGGACCAAAGCCCGGGTCGCCATCGACCCCCAGCATGCGCGGCGCCGACGGCCCATAGATGTCGGCATCCAGCAGGCCAACCCTCAGGCCCATGGCGGCGAAGGCGGCGGCCAGGTTCACGGAGATGGTGGACTTGCCCACCCCGCCCTTGCCACTGGCCACGGCGATGACGCGGCGGACGTGGTCAGGACGGACGGCGTCCACCGGCGGCTTGGGCGCGGCCGCCGGGTCCTGGGTCACGCGGGCGCCCTTGACCACGCGGGTCACGCCGGGCGCGGGCGGCGGCGGCTGGTCGGCCTCCACGGTCAGCATCACCGTCGCCTGGGCGACGCCGTCGATACGGGTCAGGGCCCGCTCGGCCTCCGCCCGGGTGGGCTCATAGAGGGGGATATCGGCCGCCGCCACCTCCAGCACGAAGCCGGCGCGGCCAGGCGCCAGGGTCAGGCCGTGGACCAGGCGGGCTGAGACGAGACCCTTGCCGGTCTTGGGATCCAGCACCCGATCCAGGGCGGCCAGCACAACGGCGCGTTCGGGGGCGGTTTCGGAGATCATGACACCCGTGTGTCTTGCTTTGCGAGCTTGCGCGCCTCATATCCGGCTGACAGCGCCGGTTTACAAGCCCGACGACAGGCGGCCCTTCGCCGCCGCGCCGAGACAAAGAAGCAGACGACGCGACCATGCCCTGGAACGACAATGCGAACCCCGGCCCCTGGGGCTCTCCGCCATCCGGCGAGGGCGGTGGTGGCGACAAGCAGCCCCCCAAGAACCAAGGCCCGCAAGGCGGCGGCCCGCGCCGTCCCGGCGGCGGCGGTCCGGGCGGTCCGGATATCTCAGCCACTCTTGAGCGGTTGATCGCGCAGCTGCGCGGCATGTTGGGCGCCGGCGGTCCGGGCGGCGACCGAATCCGTCCCGGCGCGATCGCCGCCGTGGCGGGCGCGGGCTTCGCCCTGTGGGCCTTGTCGGGCGTCTATATCGTCCAACCCAACGAGGCGGCGGTGGTCACGACCTTCGGCGCCTATTCGCGTTCGGAAACCCCTGGCCTTCGCTATCACCTGCCCATGCCCATCGAGCGCGTGGAGAAGGTGGCCGTCACCAGCCTGAACCGCATCGACATCGGCGGATCGGCCGGCGCTGACGTGCCGGAAGAAAGCCTGATGCTGACCGGCGACGAGAACATCGTGAACCTGGACTTCAGCGTCACCTGGCGCGTGGCCGACGCGGCCAAGTACGTCTTCACCGTCCGCGACCAGGAAGACGCCGTCAAAGCCGTGGCCGAAAGCGCCATGCGCGAGGTGGTGGGCAAGACCACCCTGCAGGACATCCTCACCACCGGCCGCGGCCGGGTGCAGAACCAGTCGGCCGAGCTGATGCAGAAAACCCTGGACGGCTGGGGCGCCGGGGTCAGCATCGTCGAGGTGCAAATCCGCAGCGCCAACCCGCCGCAGGAAGTCGTCGCCGCCTTCCGCGAAGTGGCCAACGCCGGCCAGGACGCCGAGAGCGCGGTCAACGAGGCCAACTCCTACCGCAACCGGGTGATCAACGAGGCCAAGGGTGACGCGGCCAAGCTGACCCAGTCGGCCCAGGGTTATCGCGAGCAGTCGGTTCGGGAAGCCATCGGTGAGGCCTCGCGCTTCAGCCAGATCCTGACCGAGTACAAGCGTGCGCCGGGCGTGACCCGCGACCGCCTCTATATCGAGACCATGCAGCGGGTCCTGTCGCGCTCCAACAAGGTGGTCATCGACGGCAAGGGGGCCAGCGCCCCGATCATCCTGCCCCCCGATGTCTTCCGCGCCAAGACGCCCACCGCCCGCGTCGTACCGCAGGCCGAGGGCGGCGAAACCGTCATTCCCAGCCCTGGAGCTCCGCGATGAACCGCCGCCTCACCACCTGGGGTGTCATCGCGCTTGGCGTCCTGATCGTCCTGTTCAACACCCTGTTCATTGTCGAACAGCGCCAGCAGGCCATCGTCGTGCGCTTCGGCGAGCCGGTCCGCGTGATCAACGCGCCCGGCGAGAACGCGCCTGGCCTGAAGATCAAGGCGCCCTTCCTTGAGAACGTCATCAAGCTCGACAAGCGCAACCTGAAGCTCGAGGCCGACCAGGAAGAGGTCATCGCCGCCGACCAGGAGCGCCTGGTGGTGGACGCCTTCGTCCGCTACCGCATCTCCAACCCGCTGCAGTACTACCGGACCCTGCGCGACGAGCGCACGGCCAACGACCGCATCGAGCGGCTGTTGAACTCCTCCCTGCGGCAGATCCTCGGTACGGCTAATTCCAGCGACATCATCTCGGGCCGCCGCGGCGCCCTGATGACCCAGACCAAGATCGACGTCGCCAAGCGGGCCAACTCCTCGCGCCTGGGCATCGAGATCATCGACGTGCGGATCAAGCGCGCCGACCTGCCCGCCGCCAACCAGGCGGCCGTTTATCGCCGCATGCAGACCAGCCGCCAGCAGGAGGCCGCTCAGCGCCGCGCCGAGGGCGAACAGAAGAAGCGCGAGATCATCGCCGGCGCCGACAAGGAAGTGGCCATCACGCTCGCCACCGCCACCGAGGAGGCCGAGACCACCCGAGGCGAGGGCGACGCCCAGCGCACCCGGATCTTCGCCCAGAGCTTCGGCCGCGATCCGAGCTTCGCGGCCTTCTACCGCTCGATGTCGGCCTACGAGGCCTCCCTGGGCCAGGGCGACACGACGATGGTGCTGTCCCCCGACAGCGCCTTCTTCAAGTACTTCGAACGCGGCCCGAACGCGCGGTAGATCGTATCGGCCCCTTCTCCCCTTGCGGGAGAAGGAAGCTATCCCAGCAGCCCCCGCACCTCGTGCAGGTCGGCGGCGATGCGGACGCACAGGGCGTGCATCTCCTCGGTGGGGTCCAGCAGGTCGGGGACCATGATGGTCATCATGCCAGCCGACGCCGCCGCGCGGACGCCGTTGTGGCTGTCCTCCAGGGCGAGGCAGAATTCCGGATCGATCCCTAGGCGCTCGGCGGCCTTGAGGAAGGGGTCGGGGTTGGGCTTGCCGTTGACGTAGTCGCCGCGGGCCACCACCGCGTGGAAGCGCGGGATGATCCCCGACTTGCCCAGATGCGCCTCGACGGCCCGATGGCTGGACGAGGTAGCGATGGCGCGGGGCAGGTCGAGGGCGTCCAGGATGTCCAGCAGTTCCACGACTCCCGCCTTGAGCGCGATGCCGGCCTCGCAGGCCGCATCCACGTGGATCATGACCCGGGCGTTGAACTCCGCGATCGGGAAGTCTTCGCCGAAGTGGTTGAGCACCTGACGGTCACTCATGGGCCCCGGCAGGCCGATCATGCTCTTGAACAGCGACAGCGGCATGTCGTGACCGTGCTCGGCGGCGGTGGCGAACATGGAGTCGCGGTAGACGACCTCGGTGTCGCAGAGCAGGCCGTCCATGTCGAAGACGACGGCCTTGGGCGTGCGGGGCAATGTCATGCCCTGGCCATAGCGCGGTTGGCGCGGGGTCGCCCAATCAAGCCTGGCGTCAGTCTGTAACGAAGTCGGCCGCCGTGTAGCCCTGGAAGTAGAGCAAGGCGGTGAGGTCGGCGAAGTCCACCTTGGCGTCGGCCTCGGCGGCGACGATGGGTTTGGCGCGGTAGGCGACGCCAAGGCCGGCCGCATTGATCATGGCCAGGTCGTTGGCGCCGTCGCCGACCGCAAGAGCCTCGGCGGGGGTGAAGCCCCCGGCGGCGCTCTCCTCGCGCAGGGCGGCCAGCTTGGCCTCGCGGCCGAGGATGGGGGAGCCGACCTCGCCCGTGAGCAGCCCGTTCGCCTCGATCAGGGTGTTGGCGCGGTTGGCCTGGAAACCCGCGGCCTGGGCGACGCGGGAGGTGAAGAAGGTGAAACCGCCGGAGACCAGGAAGGCGCCGGCGCCGTTGGCGGTCATGGTGCGGACCAGGGTGCGGGCGCCGGGGTTCAACTTCACCCGCTCGTCATAGCAGCGCTGCAGGACGTCCACCGACAGGCCCTTCAGCATGGCGACGCGTTCGCGCAGGGCGGAGTCGAAGTCCAGCTCGCCGCGCATGGCGCGCTCGGTGATTTCGGAGACCTTGTCCTTCACGCCCGCGAAATCGGCCAGCTCGTCGATGCACTCGCAGCCGATGATGGTGGAGTCCATGTCGGCGATCAGCAGGCGCTTCCTCCGCCCATTCCAGTGCTGGACGCAGGCGTCGATGGGCAGGCCCTCCAGCGCATTGGCCACGGAGATGCGCACCGGCGCGATGGCGTCGGCCTCCAGCGCCAGGTCGATCGCGCCGGGGCCCAGGACGCGGGGCTCCTTGACGCGGGCGCGGGCGCCTGCGAGCGCTGTGGTGATCGGGCCGATGGCGGCCTGGGCCGCATCTGGCGTGGGACTGACGAGGGTAAGGGCGAGCTGCATGGAGCCCCGCATCTGGCTGATCGCCGGGCCCACCGCAAGCGGCAAGTCGGCCCTGGCGCTGCGTCTGGCCCAGACGATCGGGGCCGAGATCGTCGGCGCCGACGCCCTGCAGATCTATCGCGACCTGCGCGTGGTGACCGCCCGCCCCTCCCGCGAGGAGGAGGCCTGGGCCCCGCATCACCTGGTGGGAACCGTCGACGGCGCCGACGGCTGGTCGGTGGGAACCTGGTCACGGGCGGCGAGCCAGGAGATCGCCGAGATCACCGGGCGCGGACAGGCTGTGGTCGTGGTCGGCGGCACGGGGCTCTATTTCCGCGCCCTCACCCACGGCTTGGCGGAGATCCCGCCGACACCGCCGGAGGTGCGCGACCAGGCCGCCATCGATTACGAGACGATGGGCGAGGTCGCCTTCCGCCGGCGGCTGGCCGAGGCCGATCCCGCCGCCGCGTCGCGGATCAGCCCCGGCGACCGGCAGAGGCTGGTGCGGGCCTGGGAGGTGTTCGCCGCCAGTGGCGTCTCGCTGACCGACTGGCAGGGGAGGACCGACCCTGCCCTCCCCGCCGGAAGCTATTCAGCCGTCGCTTTGGAGCCGGACCGCAAGGCGCTCTACGACCGATGCGACGCTCGGCTGGAGGCGATGATCGCCGCCGGCGCCCTGGAAGAGGTGGCCGAGTTGATGGCCCGGAACCTCGACCCCGCCCTGCCGATCATGAAGGCGGTGGGGGTGCGGGAACTGTCGGCTCAGCTGCGCGGTGAACTGACCCCGGCCCGCGCCTTGGCCGCCGCCCAGCAGGAGACCCGCCGCTACGCCAAGCGTCAGTCCACCTGGCAGCGGGGGCAGATGAGCGACTGGCCGCGCGTCACGGCGAGCGACCCCGACGACCAGTGGAGGCAGTTTCTTGCGCTGAACCCCGGCTTGACGCCCTGACGGGGGCATGGCATCAGCAGGGACCTTCGTTTCTGGAGAATGCTCGTGCGCGAGATTCTTGTACTTGTACGGCGACCTGTCGCGGACTGACGATCACGTCAGTCTGAACAAGGTCGCTTGCACCGGGCCCCCAGAGGGCCTTTTTTATTGCCCCACACCAGGCTCCCCGAAATGACCGCCCACCAGACCACCATCGAAGCCGATATTGAAACCCTGACCGGCGCCGAGATCGTCGTCCGCGCCATGATCGACCAGGGCGTCGAGGTGCTGTTCGGCTATCCGGGCGGCGCGGTGCTGCCGATCTACGACGCCCTGTTCGAGGAGACGCGCCTGCAGCACGTGCTGGTGCGCCACGAGCAGGGGGCGACCCACGCCGCCGAGGGCTATGCGCGCTCCACCGGCAAGTGCGGCGTGGTCCTGGTCACGTCCGGCCCCGGGGCCACCAATGCGGTCACCGGCATCGTCGACGCCCTGATGGATTCCATCCCGATGGTGGTCATCACCGGCCAGGTCGCCACCCACCTGATCGGCACCGACGCCTTCCAGGAGTGCGACACGGTCGGCATCACGCGGTCGATCACCAAGCAGAACTACCTGGTGAAGTCGGTCGAAGAGCTGCCGCGCATCATGCACGAGGCTTTCCACATCGCGACCTCAGGCCGTCCGGGCCCGGTGGTCATCGACATCCCCAAGGACGTGCAGTTCTCCCGCGGCGCCTATCAGGGCCCCACGGCGGTGAAGCACAATCACGAGTACAGCCCGCGCACCAAGGGCGACGTGAGCAAGGTGGCCGAGGCCGCGGCCCTGATCGCCGGCGCGCGCAAGCCGATCCTCTATACCGGCGGCGGCGTCATCAATGCGGGGCCCAAGGCCTCCCAGCTGCTGCGCGACTTCGCCAAGCTGACCGGCGCGCCGGTGACCTCCACCCTGATGGGCCTGGGCGCCTTCCCGGCGTCCGATCCCCAGTGGCTGGGGATGCTGGGCATGCACGGCGCCTATGAGGCCAACCACGCCATGCACGACTGCGACGTCATGGTCTGCATCGGGGCCCGCTTCGACGACCGGGTCACCGGCCGGCTGGACGCCTTCTCGCCAGGGTCGAAGAAGATTCACATCGACATCGACCCGTCCTCGATCTCCAAGAACGTCAAGGCCGACATCGGCATCGTCGGGGACGCGGGCTCGGTGCTCGAGGATCTGATCGCCGTCTGGAAGAGTCGCAACCTGTCCACCGACAAGGGCGCCCTGAAGACCTGGTGGAGCGAGATCGACGCCTGGCGCGGTCGCAAGGGCTTCGCCTATGCCCCGGACTCAAAGCTGATCAAGCCGCAGTACGCCGTCGAGCGGCTGTACGAGCTGACCAAGGACCGCGACACCTACATCACCACCGAGGTCGGCCAGCACCAGATGTGGGCGGCCCAGTACTATCACTTCGAGCAGCCCAACCGCTGGATGACGTCCGGCGGCCTGGGCACCATGGGCTACGGCCTGCCGGCCGCCGTGGGCGTGCAGATGGCGCACCCCGACGCCCTGGTCATCGACATCGCCGGCGACGCCAGCGTGCAGATGACCATGCAGGAGATCGCCACGGCCATTCAGTACGACCTGCCGATCAAGATCTTCATCCTGAACAACGAGTGGATGGGCATGGTCCGCCAGTGGCAGCAGCTGCTGCACGGGGAGCGCTACAGCCACTCCTATTCGGCCAGCCTGCCCGACTTCGTGAAGATGGCCGAGGCCTTCGGCGGGGTCGGCATCCGGGCCGAGACGCCCGATGAGCTGGACGACAAGATCCTGGAGATGATCTCGGTGCGCAGACCCGTGCTGTTCGACTGCCGGGTCACCAAGGAAGAGAACTGCTTCCCGATGATCCCGTCCGGCAAGGCCCACAACGAGATGATCCTGGCCGACGACGGCCGCGATCTGGGCGGCGTCATCGACGACGCCGGCAAGCGGCTGGTCTAGGAATTCGGCGGAGGCCGGTAAGCCCGCCTCCGCCATTTCGTTTAGTCGTCGAGGCGGGCCTCGGCGTAGCCGCTGAGCACCTCAACGCCGGCCTGGTTGGTCGTCTTGACGTCGAACTCGGCGATCTTGGCGCCGTCCTTTTCGCTGATCGCCTTGAGCGTGGCGGTCGCCTCCAGGGTGTCGCCCGGCCAGACCTGGCTGGTGAAGCGCACGCCGTACTTGGTCAGGCGGGCGTCGCCGACATAGTCGGTGAGCATCTTGCCGGTCATGCCCATGGTCAGCATGCCGTGGGCGAAGACCGACGGGTAGCCGGCCACCTGGGTGGTGAAGATCTCGTCGGTGTGCAGCGGGTTGTAGTCACCCGAGGCGCCCGCGTACTGGACGATCTGGGTGCGTTTCAGGTCTTCCACCAGACGGGCGGTGTGGGCGTCGCCCACCTTCAATGATTTCGCGCTGAGCGCCATGGGAGCCTCCTAGGCTTTCTCTGCGGGTTGCTCGACAGGACGTTCGGTGCGGACACCGACGCCGCGGGCGGTGATCACCAGTTCGCCCTTCTGGTCGCGGTACTCGGTGACGCTCTCGGAGAAGACCAGCTTGCCCGAGCGCTTGCCTTCCTTCTCCCAGGTCTTGCCAGGGGTGGTGGTGGCGGTGAGCACGTCGCCGGCCTTGAGCGGGCGATGATATTCGAAGTGCTGTTCGGCATGGAGGCCGCCGCCTCCACCGCCGCCACCGCCACCCGGTGCGCGGGTGATGCCGGTGGCGTTCTTGCCCGAGCCGAACCAGGGCTGGCCGATCTTGGGCCGCAGGCCGTAGTCGGGATCAAACTGGGCGCTGGCCTGGGCGAAGGTGGGCGGAGCGATGATGCCGCCGGCCTCCGTGGTCTTGGCGTAGTCGGCGTCGGAATAGACGCGGTTATCGTCGCCCACCGATCGGGCGAACATGAGGATGTGCCCCGCTTCCACGGGGAATGTCTTGGTGGCCAATTGGCGCTCCCTCTCCTGTGCGGTCATTGCCGCGTGTCTCGTCCCGGCGGACCGGGGCGGTGAAATCCTATACCGGCATCGTCCCGGCGAGCTAGCGCGCCGTCCATTCCGGCTGGCCGATCATGCTAACCCGGATGAGGCGGCCGTGCAGGGCCACTTCCCGGAACTGGTAGAGCCAGGCGGCGGTGGGCGGGTTGATCCAGTTGTCGTCGGCGAACATCCGCAGGATCGGCTCGCCGCCGTCGGGGTGATCCTCGCTCATCGGCGAGTCGGGATGGTTCAGGCGCTCGACGGGCTCGAACCAGGCGCGGTCCACCTCGGTGGGGTCGGGGTTCAGGCTGAGGGTCTCGTCGGTCCAGAACACCACCGGGGTCACGATATGGCCGCCTAGGGTGAGGAAGTCGTCCAGCAGGCCAAGCGCCTCCTGCGGGGTGATGGCGACGCCGAGTTCCTCGGAGGTCTCACGGATCGCGGCGGTGACGGCGTCTTCCCCCGGCTCCAGATTGCCCCCCGGCAAGGCGTAGTTGCCGGCGCCCCGGCGCATGGTGAGCGCCCGGCGGGTCAGCAGATAGGTGAGTTCGCCGTCCTTCGTGGACAACACGATGGCCACGGCCGCGCGCCGGCGCCCGGTCGGATCCAGGGCGCGGCGCGGAAAGGCCGCGAGGTTGGCGGCGATGGCGTCCCGGTCTGCATGCATGTCGCCAAGCATGCCGACCTGGACCGCCAGGGCAAGGCGCTTACGCCTTCAAACGCATCGGGCCCATGAAGTCGCGCTTGCCGAGCGGCACGCCCTGCATGCGCAGGATGTCGTAGGCGGTGGTGGCGTGGAAATGCAGGTTGGGCAGGGAGAAGGACATCAGGAAGGTTTCGGCGGTGAAGCCCAGCCGCAGCGAACCCATCACGAAGGCCATGTCCTGGCCCTCGAAGCCGTTGACCTCGGCGGGGTCCAGGGCCTTCAGCGAGGCGATGGCGTCGGCCACCAGCTTCTGCAGGTCGGCGTAGCTGAGCGGCGGGGTCGCGCCCCCGGGCGAGAAGGTCCCTGCCCGCACGCCGTCGATGGCGTCGATGGAGTGGTGCGCCACCGAGGAGATCTGGAACCAGAAGGGCAGCATGTCGGGGAACAGGCGGATGTCGACGATCGAGTCGGGGTCGACATTGTTGTCGGTGAAGTGAGACAGGCCCCGGTCCAGGAAACCCGAGACGCCGCCCAACGACTGCAGGAATGAGCCGACGCTGACGTCGTAGAGTGAAATCGCCATGGCCTGAGGCCTCCCGTGTTTTGTGGTTACGCCTGTTCTCCGCCATCGCCCCCGGGGAAGGCCAGTGATTTTCGGGCATTCCCATCCCTTGCCCGCCGGACGCGCTTGTGACACCTCCGTGCCGACGCTTTCGTACGAGATCCGCATGTCCGACACCCAGCCTGCCTCCGTCTATGACCTGACCCCTTCGGAAGAGGCCGAGAGCCTGGCGACCTTCGCCATCCTGGTGGACAATGAGCCGGGGGTTCTGCACCGGCTGGTGGGGCTGTTCGCGGCGCGGGGCTACAATATCGAGAGCCTGACGGTGGCCGAGACCGACCGCCGCGCGCACACCTCGCGCGTCACCATCGTCACCCGGGGCACCCCGCATGTGCTGATGCAGATCGAGGCCCAGCTCGAGAAGATGGTGGCCACGCGCCACGTGCAGGACATCACCCGAGATCCCAACGGCCTGGAACGCGAACTGGCCCTGGTGAAGGTGAAGGGATCGGGCGGCGACCGAGTCGAGGCCCTGCGCATCGCCGACATCTTCCGCGCCAAGGTGCTGGACACCACCATCGACAGCTTCATCTTCGAACTGACCGGCGCCTCGTCGAAGATCGACAAGTTTGTCGACCTGATGCGGCCGCTGGGCCTGGTGGAGCTGTCGCGGACTGGGGTGCTGTCGATCACCCGCGGGGCCGAGGTTTTCTAGAACTTCGATACAAACACGCAAGCTCGCGAAAAACAGACCGCTTGGACGGTTTGTTTGTTGACGCCGCGTCCGCGCGGGTGTCTCTTCCTCCCAACGACGAGGCTGATCGGCGCGGGTCCCAACCGGGGCGTGAACCAGAACCGGCCCGACGGGGATTTGGAAACAACAGGCGATCCATTCATCGCCAGCCTGCTTTTAGTTGATTGATTTATTTTGCAATTTTGCGTCCCAGCCCAATTTCCGGGTCAGGTCGCGTGAGTCGTTTTCACTTGGACGAATTTAACATTCAGACGGCCGGGCGCCGGCGGCTCTTCCAGGATGCCGCGGGCGCCATGGCTCACCTTCGGCGCCGGCGTCCGTGCGGTTTCGCATGGGCGCCGCGCTCCGATATCGGGCGCGGGAATTCACAGATCACAGAGGTCCTCCCAAGCGGTCGCAAAGATCGTCTGGGCACTGGCGCCGGCGCGCGAGACGCGTCGGCGCCTCTTTTCTTCACCTTGCCTCCCGTGGCGGAACAGCCGCAGGATGCCGCAGGGTTGGGAGGCCACTGATATGGGCGGCAAGGGCGACACTGTCCCCGAGGCGCGGCGCAGCCAGGCGGAGCGCACGGCCAGCATGCGCGCCCGGCTGATCGACGCCGCCGTCGACTGCCTGAACCGGCTGGGCTACTCAGCCACCACGCTTTCCACCATCGCCGAGGCCGCGGGCGTCAGCCGCGGTGGCATGCTGCACCAGTTCCCGTCCAAGGTGGACCTGATGCTGGCGGTGGTGGCCTACGCCTCGGGCGCCGACGAGCGGTCGCACCAGCCCCCGGCCCTCAACGACGACGACGACGACAAGCTGGCCTTCTTCATGTCGCGGACCGAGACGACCTGGACGGTCCTGATCCAGGAGCCCGCCATGGCCAAGCTCGAGATCATGATGGCCGCGCGCTCCGACAAGGTGCTGGCCGCCAAGCTGCCCGACATGTTCAACAGCATCGAACAGAACCGCCGCCAGCGGATGTGGGAGCTGGCCCAGGAGATCGGCATTGAGGACCGCGAGGCTGTCGACGCCATGGTCGGCCTGCACATGGCGGCCATGCGCGGCCTGGCCATGGAGCTGCTGGTGACCGGCGACCGCGACCAGGTGGAGCGGTCCTTCGGCCTGTTGAAGTCCTACAAGGACATCCTGATCGCCGGCCTGATCGCCAAGGCCAAGGAAGCGCGCGCCAGCGCCTAGGCCACGGCCCCTTCCGGAACTTCCCGCGCCGCGATGATCCGCCGGCGCACGACCGTCCGCATGGTCAGGTACTGGAGAGCGAACAGCGCGACCTTCGAGGCCGTGGGGAAGATGGCCATGAAGACGACCCAGTGGGCGGTGAAGGCCACGGCCACCACCGCGTTGGCGATCCCGCTGACGAACATCAGCCCGGCCCAGACATAGCCGAACACCACCATGACATCCTCGCCATGACCCGCCGCGATGGGCGGCAGGTAGCGCAGCATCCAGCCGCGCTGGAGCATGAAGGCGCCCACCAGCAGGTAGATGATGGTGGGCTTGACCATCAGGAAGCGCATGTCGTGGGTCAGCAGGCTGGCCGTACCGAACACCAGGACAAGGGCGAGGCCCAACCACTGCAACGGCGCGACGGGGCGGTTGATGACCTTGAGGATGGCCACCTGCGCCACGCCGATGGCGATGGCGACGCCGGCGGCGATGGCCGCATCGACCTTGAGGGCCACCAGGACCAGAAAGACGATGGTCGCCAGGAAATCCAGGACCAGGGGTCGGGCGGCGTAGATCAGGGGGTGCATGGGAAGCCTTCGGGCTGTGCGAAACGTGATCGCCCAAAGGCTATGGGATGAAGCCCATCTCTCCCTAACCCGCTCGCGCACAATCGGTGGCCGTCCACGCATCCGCTCGCCCATTCACGCATCGTGGACGGCGAGAGGCGTGTTTTTTCCATCGGTTCTTCAAATCGGAACCCATCACGCCTATATATGCAGGGTCGGGTTTCGGCCCGACTATGAGGATAAACGCGCACGTAATAAGCGGACTGGACCCGGGTGCGATTCCCGGCGGCTCCACCAATCTTCCCCCGGTTATCGCGGGCAAGTGCGGGGCCGATCAGCATCGACAGACGTCTAAAGGTGTTGCTTTCTTCCGGCTTGGCCCACCGTTTCGGGCCTTTATCTAAATGCGAACGATAACTTCGCTGAAGAAGTCCGTTTGGCCGCGTAAGCGACCCGATAGATTTCGACCTAAACTCCTAGCGTCTTAGCAGCGCTAGGCGGGGCCCGGAGGGCGCCTTGCAACAGAAGCCCTCCACCTTTCTTCCTCCCCACATCACTTGAAATGCGCGGGCCTTGCGCCGCCGCAGACGGCTTCGCGCGCGGCGGCCAGGAAGAGCACGTAGTCCGGCTTCACCCGCCCCACCACCCGCCAATCGAAGCCGCAGCGGTCCTCGTGGACCCAGGCGACCTTGCCGACGAAGGGCGCGAAATAGGGCGGCATGGGATCGGCGGTGAAACTGTCGCCGACGATCAGCACCGTGGGGCCGGGTTTGCCGGTGTCGATCAGGAAGGGCGGCGCGGCGCGCGACGCCAGGCCCGGGATCGGCGCGCGGGCGGCGCCGGGCGGCAGGGCGGTTCGGTCATGGATCTCCACCTGCTCGAAGGCCTGGGGCCGGCCGGCGAGCCGGGGCAGGTCGCCATTGTCCAACGCCACGACGCCCCAGGAGAGGGCCTTGGGATCGATGCGCCAGCCGGGCTGACCCATGGCCTGAACGATCTCGCCGTAGGCGGTCAGCGAGCCGCGCAGGGACCAGTGGCTGTCGAGCTGGCGGTAGACCTGACCCTCGGCTCGGGCGGCGCGCAGGCTCGGGCGCAGATCAACGCTGGTGACGCCGCATCGGGCCAGGCCCTTGAGGACCAGGTCGTACTCGGTAGGTGACCTGGCCGGCCCGGCCCAGTCAGGAGCCAGGTCGCCGACGATCTCGGCCGGCGACGGGGCGAGACTGGCGACCACATTCACGCCGGGCAGCCTGGCCTTGGCTTCGCAGACGAAGGCGGCGTAGTCGGCGGCGCGGGCTGGGTCGACCTCCTGGCCGGTGGAACGCAGCAGGCCGTCCACCAGGAACATCTGCCCCCGCCGGCCGGTGACCGCGGTAGCGGCCGCGCCCTCCCCGCCCAGCTTGCGTTGCAGCTCCGCCGCCATCCGCATCAGGGGATCGCGGAAGCCGAAATGGTCGGCGAGCCAGGCGTCGATCGCGCGCGGCAGCTTGCGCCATTCGCCGGGCGTGGTCGGCAGGGTCGGCGCAGACGCCAGGCGGCGGTTCTCTTCCAGGGACACGGTCTTGAACGGCACGAAGGGCATGGCGATCACGGGCGCGACCAGGACGGCCAGGACCGTCAGGATCAGGGGGCGGCGGGGGCGGGTCATCAGCATGGCGCGCCCCTAGAACCGGAAATACAGGAAGGGGCTGTAGGCGCCCCAGGCGACCTTCAGCAGGCAGAGCGCCAGCAGCAGGGCGACGCCCGCGGTGTCGACCCAGGCGAGGCCGCGAACCTTGCTCAGGACCCTGGGCAAGCCAAACACCGCGAGCAGGCCCGCGAGGGGGACCAGCCACAGGTGCAGGGGCTGGAGCGCGGCATGGGTCTGGGCCTGGAGGCCGCCCAGACCCCGCAGCCCCGCCATGCCGGTCCAGAGATCGACAACCCGGCCCATGTCGGCGGCCCGGAAGAGCACCCAGCCCAGGGTCACGGCCGTCAGGGCATAGGCCCAGCCGACCGGGCGCGGCAGGCGCGCCAGCAGGCGACCGAGCCCTGCCCGCTCCAGCACCAGGAACAACCCATGCCAGGCGCCCCACAGCAGGAAGGTCCAGGCCGCCCCGTGCCAGAGGCCGCACAGCAGGAAGACCACGATCAGGTTGCGCCAGGTCTTCCAGGCGGGGCCGCGATTGCCGCCCAGCGGGATGTAGAGATAGTCCCGGAACCAGGTGGAGAGGCTGATGTGCCACCGGCGCCAGAACTCGGTGACCGAGGCTGAGGCATAGGGGGTGCGGAAGTTGCGCGGCAGGGAGAAGCCGAAGATCACCGCCAGGCCGATGGCCATGGTCGAGTAGGCGGCGAAGTCGAAATAGATCTGCAGGGCGTAGGCGCCCGCGCCCAGCCAGGCCTCGATGAGGCCGGGAGCCCTGGCGTGGTCGAACACCGCGTCGGCCAGGGGGGCGATGGGGTCGGCGATCAGCAGCTTCTGCGCCAGGCCGATGATGAACAGCCGGATGCCCGCTGAGGCGCGACCCAGGCTGTGGCGGCGATGGGCCAGCCGCTTGGCGATGGTCTTGTAGCGGACGATGGGCCCGGCGATCAGCTGGGGGAACAGGGCGATGTAGAGCGCCACCTGGGTGACGTCGCGGTTGGCCGGAAAGCGCCGGCGATAGGTGTCGATCAGGTAGGAGAGGCAGTGGAAGGTGAAGAAGGAAATCCCCAGCGGCAGGGGAATCTGCGGATCGGGCAGGCCCAGGCTGACGGCGATCAGGCCCGCATATTTGAAGACGGTCAGGGCGCCGAGGTTGATGGCCACCGCCAGCGCCAGGGCGCCCTTGCGGGCCGCGCCCTGGCGGGCGTCGATGGCCAGGGCGGCGGCGTAGTTCGCCAGGGTCATGGCCGCCATCAGCACCACGAAGACCGGCTCGCCCCAGGCGTAGAATACCAGGGAGGCGGTGAGCAGGACGGCGTTCTTCAGCGCGATTGACGGACTGGCGAAATAGGCCGCCAGGCACAGGGGCAGGAAGACGAACAGGAAGGTCGGCGAAGCAAACAGCATGGTCTTGGACGGCGGCCCCCGGTCGAATTCCGCAATAGGCGCATCCGCCATGTCCGCCAAGCGCGTGGCGCCAAGGCCGCAGCCTGCGTTTTGACTCGCCTGCCGCCTTGCGCGCACGCCCGGAGGCGTTACCCTTTGGCAACTCGCCTATCGCCTCTCGGAGACACCATGGCTCAGGACCCGCCGGCCCAAGACCAGATGCACTACGAGGCGATGGCTCAGGAAGCGCTGCGTGGTGTGGTCAAGGCCGCCCTGAAGCGCGCCGCGGCGCCCGACGGCCTGCCCGGGGCGCACCATTTCTACATCACCTTCAAGAGCGAGGCGCCCGGCGTCTCCGGTCCGGCCGACCTGCTGGGCAAGTACCCGGACGAGATGACCATCGTCCTGCAGCACCAGTACTGGGACCTGGCGCCCGGAGAGACCTTCTTCTCGGTCACCCTGAAGTTCGGCGGCCAGCCCAAGCGGCTCTCGGTCCCCTATGCGGCGGTGACCCGGTTCTACGATCCCAGCGTCCAGTTCCTGCTGTCGTTCGAGACCGCTCCGGCGGCCGGCGAGGCCCCGGCCGCCGTGGCCGACAAGCCCGCGCCCGCCGCGGACGCCGCCGATGCCGACCCGGAGGCGGCGAACGTCGTCTCCCTGGACCAATTCCGCAAGAAGTGAGCCCCGACCATGACCGACGTCGCAGCCCCGGAGCCCGAGGCCCTGACCGACGAGGCGATCCTGGCGCGCTTCCTGCGCTCCAAGAACCAGCCCACCGGATCCCAGACCCTGGGCTTCCGCATGGTGGCGGTCAGTCAGGCTGAGAAGTCCGTTGAGGTGGCCTTCGAGGCCAGGGCCGAGCTGCTGCTCAATCCGATGAAGCAGATCCAGGGCGGCTATCTCTGCGCCATGCTGGACGAGGCGATGTCGACGGCCTGCATGGTGGCCTCAGGCATGACCCATGTGGCGCCCACCGCCGAGATGAAGACCACCTTCTACCGCCCGGCGATGCCCGGGACCCTGAAGGGCATCGGCCGGGTGGCCAAATGGGGGCGGACCATCGCCTTCACCGAGGGTGAACTCTACGACGCCGACGGCCGGCTGGTGGCCAAGGCCACGGGCACGGCGGTTCCCACCCCCTTCCAGTCCTACAAGAAGTAGCATGGGCCTGCGCCGCGGTTTCCTCGGCGTCCTGACAGTCCTGCTGATCGGCTGGACGGCCCCGGCGTTCGCCGCCGAGGGACCTTTCTCCGACTGGGCCGCCATCGTGGTGGCCGGCGACTGGCACGCGAGTTCCGGCCGCCCCTCCGAGGCCTTCGACAACGCGCGGCGTGATGTCGCTCAGGAACTGGAGCGGATCGGATTCCAGAAAGGCAACCTGCGGCAGTTCTCCGTCCGGCCCGAACGCTACAGGGATGTGAAGCCCGGGAAATCCAGTCCCAAGGCCATCTACGAGGCCCTGACCGATGTGGCGCCGCGGGCAAGCGGCGGCTGCCTGTTCTATCTGTCCTCGCACGGCGCCCCTCAGGGGGTGCTGGTGGACCGGGACCTCCTGGCGCCGCGTCTGCTGGCGGCGATCCTGGACCGAACCTGCGGCCAGCGGCCCACCGTCGTGGTGATCTCGGCCTGCTTCTCGGGCGTCTTCATCCCTGAACTGGCCCAGCCCAACCGCATGATCCTGACGGCGGCGCGGCCCGACCGCACGTCGTTCGGCTGCGGGGAGTCCAACAAGTATCCGTTCTTCGATGAGTGCTTCCTGCAGTCGAGCCCCGGCGCCCGCGACTTCCCCAGCCTCGCCAAGCATGTCCTGGCCTGCGTCTCGGCGCGCGAAAAGAAGGAGGGCATGACTCCACCCTCCGAACCCCAGGTCTGGATCGGGCCGCAGCTGCGTCCGATGCTGCCCCTGTACCCCTTCCCGCAGGCCCCTCCGGCTCGAGCCTTCCAGGATCCGAGGAAATCGGACCCTGTTCACCAAAGCCCTCACTCGCAACCGTCAGGCGCATCAGCCGGGTAGGCCTGCCGCCGCCTAACCCCGACACTCTCGGCGGGCAACTTGCCTTAAGGGCGAGGGCCGGGTTGAAGACCGCGCTGGCCTCTCTACAAGGGGGGCTTGCGCCAGCCCTTTACCCGAAGCCGATCCAATCGATGAATTCCGTCGCCAAAGCCGCCTTCGCCGCGCTCCTCCTCCTGGCCGCACCGGCCATCGCCCAGGACGCCGCCGCGCCCCCCGCGACCTCCGCGACCCCCACCGCCGCTAACCCGCAGGGACCTGTGCCCTATGAGACCCTGCGTCGTCCGGTCCGGCCCGCGGCCCGCAGCGTGGCGCGCCCGGCCGCCGCCGCGCCCGCATCTGCGGCCGCCACGGCCGCTCCCACCTCCAGCCTGACCACCATCGCGCCCGCAGCGCCGCTGGCGGCCTCCGGGGCGCGCCTGGCGCCGGGCCAGCCCCTGCCGCCGGCCGAACTTGAGGCCTATGTCGACGGCGTCGTGAAGGACGCCATGGACCGGGAGCACATCGCCGGCGTCACCGTCTCGGTGATCCAGGACGGTCAGGTGGTGCTGAAGAAGGGCTACGGCTTCGCCAGTCTCTCCCCGGCCCGCAGGGTCAATCCTGACACGACGCTGTTCCGCGTGGGCTCGATCTCCAAGACCTTCACCTGGATCGCCCTGATGAAGGAGGTGGAGGCCGACCGCATCCGCCTGGGCCAGCCGATCAACCTCTACCTGCCTGAACAGCTGCAGGTGAAGGACCAGGGGTTCCACACGCCGATCCGCGTCCGCAACCTGCTGGACCACTCGACGGGCTTCGAGGACCGCGCCCTGGGCCAGCTGTTCGAGAAGAACCCCAGCCGCGAGCGGTCGCTGGCCGCCTATCTGCGCCAGGAGCGGCCTCGCCGAGTCCATACGCCGGGCGCGGTCGCCAGCTACTCCAACTATGGCGCGGCGCTGGCCGGCCAGGCGGTGTCCTACGCCTCGGGCAAGCCCTTCGAGCGGCTGATCGAGGAAGAAATCTTCCTGCCTCTCAAGATGAACCACACCACCTTCCGCGAGGCGCGTCCGACGGAGGCGGGGCTGCCGGCGCCCATGCCTGACGCCCTGCAGGACGACCTCTCGGAAGGCTATCGCTGGACGCCCACCGGCTACAGCGCGCGACCCTACGAATACATCGGCCACATCGGGCCGGCCGGCTCGGTGTCCTCCACCGCCGGTGATATGGCGCGCTACATGCAGATGTTGCTGAACGGCGGCAGCCTGGACGGCGCGGCCATCTACGGCCCGCGCACCGCCAAGGCCTTCGCGACGCCGCTGCGGCGAACCGCGCCAGGGATCAACGGCTGGCTGCACGGCTTTGCGACCTACGACCTGCCCGGCGGCCATCAGGGCTTCGGCCATTCCGGCGGCACCCTGTCGTTCCTGTCGAACATGGTGGTGGCGCCGGACCTGAAGCTGGGCGTGTTCATCAGCACCAACACCGAGACCGGCGGCGATCTGGTCACGCGCCTGCCCGAGCGCATCGTGGCCCAGTTCTACGCGCCGCCGATGCCCTTCCCGCGCAAGGGTGTCCCGGCCCTGGTGGACAACCGCAAAGCCTATGAAGGCTACTATCTGGGCACCCGGCGCGCCTATCGCGGCCTGGAGTCCTTCGTCGGCAAACTGATCAGCGGTGTCTCGGTCAGCGTCACCGACGACGGCCGCCTGGTGACCTCCGGCGGCATGGGCGACCCCGCCCGCAGCTGGGTTCCGGAGGGCGATCCGCTGAGCGGCCGCTTCATCTCCACCACGGGCGCAGAGCGCCTGAGCTTCGAGGTCGCGGACGGCAAGGCGGTCAGTTTCAGCCGGGCGACCGGGGCCTCCACCTTCGAACGCACCGGCTTCTGGAACCGCCCCACGACCCTGCTGATCCTGGGGGTCCTCACGGCCCTGGCCTCGGCCGCCACCCTGGGCGGCGTGCTGCTGCGCAACCGCCGCGAATTCCGCGAGACCGGGATCCAGAGCCGCGCCAGCCTGATCCAGAACATCCAGGCCGCGCTCTGGCTGACTTCGATGGTGCTGTTGCTGGTCTGGGCGTCGAAGACCAGCGACCTGGCCAACATCATGTACGGCTGGCCCGGCGCGACCCTGGTGATCGCCTCGGCCTGCGCCTTCGTCGCCACCCTCCTGACGGCCGGCACCCTGCTCATGGCGCCCGCCGTATGGCGCGGTGGCCGCCGGGTGGACAGCTGGACCCAGGCCCGCAAGGCCGGGTTCACCTTCACCGTGCTGCTCTACACCGCCTTCTGCGTGGTCCTGGGCCTGTGGGGCGCGCTGGCCCCCTGGGGCGGCTAAGCGCAGCCTCGCCGGACCGGGATCCACGAGGGAAACAGCGCGCGTCTTTGGCGCGTCCTCCCCTTAGACCTGCGACATCGCGTCCTTCGGTCCGCGACAGCGAAGCTGAGATGTAAACGCGTCGTTTACCAAGCACTGGGTAAATCCTGCCTAGCGGCGGGCGCATTCTGTGACGGCCCCCCGCATTGAAACAGGGACGGCCTCGCGTTGAACAGTTTCGTCGCCTCCTTGCAACGGTTCGGCATCGGACGGGTCGCGGCCCTGCTGGGCATCGGCATCGGCGTGGTCGCCGCGATCGTCGCGCTGTCCATGAACCTCGGCCAGCCCAAGTCCCTGCTCTATTCGAACCTGGACCTGAAGGAGGCCGGCGCCATCACCGCGGCCCTCGACCAGGCCAATGTGAAATATGAACTCAAGGGCGACGGCTCCACCATCCTGGTGGGCCGCGACGAGGTGGCCTCCACCCGTCTGCTGCTCTCGGGCAAGGGCCTGCCGACCTCGGGTTCGGTAGGCTACGAGATTTTCGACAACGCCAACGCCATGGGCCAGACCGACTTCGTCCAGCAGCTGAACCGCCAGCGCGCGCTTGAAGGCGAACTGGCCCGCACCATCCAGGCCCTGGACGGCATCACCTCGGCCCGGGTCCATCTGGTCCTGCCCAAGCGGGAGCTGTTCGAGGAAGAGGCCGAACAGCCGTCGGCCTCGGTCAGCATCGGGGTTGGTGGGCGCCAGCCGAGCGCTGACCAGGTGCGCGCCATGCAGAACCTGGTGGCGGGCGCGGTTCCCAACCTGAAGCCCGACCGGGTGACCGTGGTGGACCAGCACGCCAAGACCCTGTCGGGCGGCGAGGCCGGGGACGCCATGGCCGCCGACGGCCGCAAGAGCGACGTTGAACAGCGGATCACCAAGACCATCAAGGCCCTGGTGGAGGGCATGGTCGGCGCCGGCAAGGCCCGGGTCAACGTCACCGCCGACCTCGACCTGTCGCGGGTCACCATCGCCGAGGAAAAGTTCGATCCGGACGGCCAGGTGATCCGCTCGGAATCCACCACCGAGGAAACGGCCAAGGAAAACGGTCCCGCCACCGATGGTCAGGCCACGGCCGCCAACAACATCCCAGGCGGAACGGGCGCGGAGGGTGACAACAGCATCTCCAACAGCGGCAGCACCGAATCCACCACCAACTACGAGATCTCCAAGACCACCCGCACCGAGGTGAAGGAGCCCGGCCAGCTGAAGCGCATCTCCGTGGCGGTGGCGGTCGACGGGGTCACCGCGCCCGGCAAGGACGGCAAGCCGGGCGCCTACACGCCCCGCAGCGCCCAGGAGATGGAGCGTCTCGAGCAACTGGTGCGCACCGCGGTGGGCTTCGATGAAGCCCGCGGCGACCAGGTGACCGTGGTCAATGTCCGTTTCCCCTCCTCCGTTGACGCCGACGGGACGACGGCGGCCAGCCCGCTGATGGGCTTCGACAAGAACGACATCATGCGCGCCGCCGAACTGGGGGTGATGGCCATCGTGGCCCTGGCCATGATGATCTTCGTGGTCCGCCCGATGCTGAGCGGCGGCAGCGGTCGGGGCGGGGCGGCTGGCGGCGGGCTGCCGGCCCTCACCATGGCCAGCGCGCCGCAGATGACCCGCATCATCACCACTGCCGACGGCCAGCCGATGCAGGTGGCCGTCGATCCGAACACCGGCCAGCCCCTGGCCCTGCCTGGGCCCGGCAACGAGCTGGATCAGCGAATCGACATCGCCCGCATCGAGGGCCAGGTGAAGGCCTCCTCCGTCAAGCGGGTGGCCGAATTCGTCGACAGCCATCCTGAAGAGTCGGTGTCGCTGCTGCGCACCTGGCTGCATGAGACCACCTGATGGCTGTCGCCTCCAAAGGCAAGGCGATCACCGACCCGGCCCGGCTCAGCGGGCCGGAAAAGGCCGCTGTCATCCTGCTGGCGCTCGGCGAGGACCACGGCACCATCTGGCAGCAGCTGGACGACGAGGAGATCAAGGAGATCTCCCAGGCCATGGCCGGCCTCGGCAACGTGGCCGCCTCGGTGGTCGAGCAGCTGCTGGTGGACTTCATCTCCGGCATGTCCGGCGCCGGCGCGATCATGGGCTCCTTCGAGCAGACCCAGCGCCTGCTGGCGGCCTTCCTGCCGGCCGAGAAGGTCGACACCCTGATGGAGGAGATCCGCGGTCCGGCGGGTCGCACCATGTGGGACAAGCTGGGCAACGTGAACGAGGCGGTGCTCGCCAACTACCTGAAGAACGAATACCCGCAGACCGTCGCCGTGGTGCTGAGCAAGGTGAAGTCCGAGCACGCCGCCCGCGTGCTGGCCGCCCTGCCCGAGGACTTCGCCCTGGAGTGCGTCACCCGCATGCTGCGGATGGAGCCGGTGCAGCGCGAGATCCTCGACAAGATCGAGCAGACCCTGCGCACCGAATTCATGTCGAACCTGGCGCGCACCTCCAAGCGCGACAGCCACGAGATGATGGCCGACATCTTCAACGCCTTCGACCGCCAGACCGAGGCCCGCTTCATCGCCGCCCTGGAAGAGCGCAACCGCGAGAGCGCCGAGCGCATCCGCGCCCTGATGTTCGTCTTCGAGGATCTGTCAAAGCTCGATCCCGGCGGGGTCCAGACCCTGTTGCGGGCGGTGGAGAAGGATCAGCTGGGCCTGGCGCTCAAGGGGTCCTCCGACAGCCTGCGGGAGATGTTCTTCTCCAACATGTCCGAGCGCGCCGCCAAGATCATGCGCGAGGACATGGAGAGCATGGGCCCCGTGCGCCTCCGCGACGTCGACCAGGCCCAGATGGCCATGGTGCAGGTCGCCAAGGACCTGGCCGCCAAGGGCGAAATCATGCTGGCCGGCGCCGGCAGCGATGATGAGCTGATCTACTGATGACCAGCGATATCCCCCACGAAAAGTTTGGCTTCGACACCGTCTTCGACGGGGTGGGCGATGTCGCCTTCGCCGCCCCGCGTCCGAAGCGCGCCTACACCGCCGAAGAGGTCGAGGCCGTGCGCCAAACCGCCTTCGCCGCTGGCGAAAGCCAGGGCCTGGCCTCCATGGCCGCCTTGCAGGCCCAGTCCCTGTCGCGGGTGGCCGACGCCGCGCGCGCCGCCCTGCCGACCCTGGCGGAGGTCGCCCATGAGCACCGGCTCGGCTCGGCTCACCTGGCGCTGGCCTGCGCCAAGGCCATAGCCGACGCCGCCCTGGCCCGCTTCCCCGAGGCCCCGATCCTGGCGGCGCTCGAGTCCCTGGCCCGCGAGATCGAGGCCGCGCCGCGCCTGGTGGTGTCGGCTTCTCCCGATCTCGCCGTCGTGCTGGAGCCCCTGCTGGCCGAAGTCGCCCAGGGCATCGGCTATGCCGGGGCCATTCACATCAAGGAGGGCGCCGGTCTCAGCGGCGCCGCCTTCACCCTCGACTTCGGCGACGGCGCGGCGGCCTACGACCCCGCGGCCGCGGCCGAGCGCGTGGCGGAAGTCCTGGAAGCGGCGCTCGCCGCCGAGGGCCTGCACGCCGAACCCCTTATTCCTGGAAGTGAAGGCTGACCCCCATGGCCGAGAACGGACTTGAGCTCGACGAATTCGCCCCCGGCGATCCGCTCGCCGACATGTCGATGGACATGGAGGACAAGACCGCCACCGACCTGGCGCCGGTCTTCGACGTCCCGGTCTCCATTTCCGCGGTGCTCGGCCGCGCCACCATGTCCGTGGCCCAGCTGCTGCAGCTCAGCTCCGGCAGCGTGCTCGAGCTCGACCGCAAGGTCGGCGAGGCCATCGACATCTACGTCAACAACCGCCTGGTCGCCCGGGGCGAGGTCGTCATCGTCGACGAACGCCTGGGCGTGACCATGACGGAAATCATCAAGGACGGGGACTCGGCGGCCTGACGGCTGCTGGTGTCTGAGGAGATTTGATATGCGGCTTCTGGTCGTCGGAAAATTGAACGGGCAACTGTCCACCGCCGTGAAGATGGCGATGTCGGCGGGCGCCAAGGTCAGCCATGTGGAGACCATCGCGGCCTGCACCCACGCCCTGCGCGCGGGTCAGGGGGCCGACCTCCTGCTGGTGGACTATGACCTCGATATCGCCGCCCTGATCGCGGCCAACGAGGCCGAGCGCATCCGGGTGCCGGTGGTGGCCTGCGGGGTCGACGCCGATCCCAAGCGGGCCGGCGACGCCATCCGCGCGGGCGCCAAGGAGTTCATCCCCCTGCCCCCCGAGGCGGAGATGATCGCCGCGGTGCTGGCCGCCGTCTCCGACGACAACAAGCCCATGGTGGTGCGCGACGCCGCCATGCAGGCCGTGATCTCCCTGGCTGATCAGGTGGCCGGCTCGGAAGCCTCCATCCTGATCACCGGCGAGAGCGGCTCGGGTAAGGAAGTCATCGCCCGCTACGTCCACCAGAAGTCGCGGCGGGCGTCCAAGCCCTTCATCTCGGTCAACTGCGCGGCCATCCCCGAGAACCTGCTGGAGAGCGAGCTGTTCGGCCACGAGAAGGGCGCCTTCACGGGCGCGCTCGCCCGCCGCATCGGCAAGTTCGAGGAGGCCAACGGCGGGACCCTGCTGCTGGACGAAATCTCCGAGATGGATGTGCGCCTGCAGGCCAAGCTGCTGCGCGCCATCCAGGAGCGTGAGATCGACCGGGTCGGCGGCTCCAAGCCGGTGAAGGTCGACATCCGCATCCTGGCCACATCCAACCGCGACCTGGTGCAGGCGGTGAAGGACCATACCTTCCGCGAAGACCTGCTCTATCGCCTCAACGTCGTGAACCTGCGCCTGCCGGCCCTGCGCGAGCGGCCCGGCGACGTGGTCGCCCTGGCCGAATTCTTCGTCAAAAAGTACGCCGCCGCCAATGGCGTCGCCGAGCGCCCGCTGTCGGGGGAAGCCAAGCGCCGCCTGGCCGGCCACCGCTGGCCGGGCAATGTCCGCGAGCTGGAAAACGCCATGCACCGCGCCGTCCTCCTGGCTGTCGGCCCGGAGATCGACGAGGCCGCCATCAGACTGCCCGACGGCCAACCCCTGGCCGCCCCGGACCCTGGCTCGCGCACGGCCTACGCCGCCGCCACCGCCGCCGAGTCGGCGACCCGCAACTTCGTCGGACAGACCGTGGCGACCATGGAACAGCAGCTGATCATCGACACCCTGGAGCACTGCCTGGGCAATCGCACCCACGCGGCCAACATTCTCGGGATCTCCATCCGGACTCTGCGCAACAAGCTCAAGGAATACAGCGAGGCCGGCGTCTCGGTCCCCGCGCCGCAAGGCGCGGGCGCTCACGCCGCCTAGTCGTCTGATCTTGCTTTCGGCCTGACATCTTCGGAGAGCAGGCGTTTCGGATTCCCACCATGGCTGACGTCCCCGCAGGTTACGGCACCAACCGCCCCTCCGCCGGAGAGGTGTGGAGCTGGATCGCGCGTGGCGAGGTGGCCCTGGCCATCGGCGTCATCGGCGTCATCGTCCTGCTGATCCTGCCGATCCCGGCCTTCGTGCTGGACGCCCTGCTGGCGCTTTCGATCACCAGCGCCGTGCTAATCCTGATGACCTCGCTGCTGATCAGCCGGCCGCTGGAATTCACCGCCTTCCCGACGGTGCTACTGGTCTCCACCCTGTTCCGTCTGGCCCTGAACATCGCCTCGACCCGCCTGATCCTGGGCCACGGCCACGAGGGCGCGCACGGGGCCGGCAAGGTCATCGAGGCCTTCGGTCACCTGATGACCGGCGGCAGTTTCGCCATCGGCCTGATCGTCTTCGCCATCCTGGTGCTGGTGAACTTCGTGGTCATCACCAAGGGTTCTGGCCGGATCGCCGAAGTCGCCGCCCGCTTCACCCTGGACTCCATGCCCGGCAAGCAGATGGCCATCGACGCCGACCTGTCCTCGGGCCTGATCGACGAGGATCTGGCCAAGAAGCGCCGCAAGGAGCTGGAGCAGGAATCGACCTTCTTCGGGGCCATGGACGGCGCGTCCAAGTTCGTGCGCGGCGACGCGATCGCCGGCTTGGTGATCGTCGCCATCAACGTCATCGGCGGCATCCTGATCGGGGTGATCCAGCACAAGGTGCCCATCGCCGAAGCTGCCGCGACCTACACCATCATGACCATCGGCGACGGTCTGGTGAGCCAGATTCCCGCCCTGATCATCTCCATCGCGGCAGGTTTCCTGGTTTCCAAGGCCGGCGTCGACGGCTCGGCCGACAAGGCCCTGGTCACCCAGCTGGCGATGAACCCCATCGCGCTCGGCATGGTGTCGGCCACCGCCGGCGTCGTGGCCCTGATCCCGGGCATGCCGATCATCCCCTTCGCCGTTGTCTCCATCGCCGCCGGCGTGCTGGCCTGGCGGCGGGGGCACGCCAAACCCTTGGTTCCCGAGCAGAACTCGCTCACCGTCGCCGCTCCCACCGCCGAGGAACAGGAAGAACCGATCAGCCAGACCCTGGCCATCGATGAGATCAAGATCGAGCTCGGCTATGGCCTGCTGCCGCTGATCAACGACCTCGAGGGCCGTCGCCTGACCGACCAGATCAAGGCCCTGCGCCGGACGCTGGCCACCGACTACGGCTTCGTGATGCCGGCGGTGCGCATCCTCGACAACATGCGCCTGGCCAGCCAGGGCTACATGATCCGCATCAAGGAGATGGAGGCCGGTGGCGGCGAGGTTCGCCTGGGCTCCCTGATGGCCATGGACCCACGCGGCGGCCAGGTGGACCTGCCGGGCGAGCACATCCGGGAGCCGGCCTTTGGTCTCCCCGCCACCTGGGTGGATGACAGCCTGAGGGAGGAGGCCACCTTCCGCGGTTACACCATCGTCGATCCGGCCACCGTGCTGACCACGCACCTGACCGAGATCCTCAAGGAAAACATGCCCGACCTGCTCTCCTACGCGGAGCTGCAGAAGATGCTCAAGGACCTGCCGCCCGAGCAGAAGAAGCTGGTGGACGACCTGGTGCCCCAGGTGGTGTCAGCCACCACCATCCAGCGCGTCCTGCAGGCCCTGCTCAAGGAGCGGGTCTCGATCCGGGACCTGCCGTCGATCCTGGAGGGCATCGGCGAGGCCGCGCCGCACACCCAGTCCATCACCCTGCTGGTGGAACAGGTTCGCGGCCGGCTGGCGCGCCAGCTCTCCTTCGCCCACCGCGGCGACGACGGGGCCCTGCCGATCATCACCATGTCGGCCGAGTGGGAGAACGCCTTCGCCGACGCCCTGATCGGCAACGGCGACGAGAAGCAACTGGCGCTGGCCCCCTCGCGCCTGCAGGAATTCATCCGGGGTGTGCGCGACAGCTTCGAACGCGCGGCGCTCAACGGCGACTCACCGGTGCTGCTCACCAGCCCGCAGATCCGCCCCTATGTGCGCTCGATCATCGAACGCTTCCGCGGCCAGACCCCGGTGATGAGCCAGAATGAAGTACACCCCAAGGCCCGCCTCAAGACGGTGGGGACGATCTAGGCGCCCCGTCAACGTGTGGGCCGTTGCAGGCGCGCTTTTCCACTGGTAGCGGTTTCGCCCACGGGGCGATTGTCGGCTCCGAGCTTGGACATCGCATGCTGCCATCCAAACCCAAACTCCGGCACGGCGCGGGCGCAAGTCTCTTCTGGGACCTGCTGACCTTCGAGCGGCTGATGACCAACCAGGTCATTCACCTGATCTATTGGGCGGGCCTCGGGGTCATCGCCCTGATCGCCTTTGGGTTCATCGGCACCGCGGTCGGCGTGGCCCTGCGCGAAGAGCTGCTCATGGGTATCCTGCTGGCCGCCAGCGTGCTGGTCGGCGGTTTCCTGGTGGTGGCCGCCCTGGTGCTGCTGTGGCGGTCGTTCTGTGAACTCTATGTCGCCCTGTTCCGCCTGAGCGACGACCTGCACGCCATCCGCCAGGCCACCGACGCGGAACACTCAGTCCGGCCTCCGCCCGCTCAGCAGGGGTAGTGTTTCAGAGGGGGCTAGGGCCTCTCAGCCCAATCCCTGAACCCAAGCAGCGGCCGCCGGCTTGGGATTTCCATTCACATCGAAGAGCAGGGGCGCGTCGGCGCCATCCTCTCTCTTGCGCCAGGATTCCTGGTCCCGCAGTCCCCAGGTGGTGAAGGCGAACTGCTGGCGTTGCGGCAGGGCCGAGAAGGCCTCGGCCGCCTCGCGGTAGAGGTCGGCCTGGCGGGTCAGGCGCTCATTGCGATCGCCCCCCTCCTGCAGGGAGACGTCCATCTCCGAGATATGGATCGGCAGGCCCAGGGAGGCGAGGTCGGCGATGGCCGCCTTGATCAAGCCCCTCTGGTCGCCCGCCGCCAGGTGGGTCTGGGTGCCCAGGCCGCCCAGGGGCGCGCCGGCCTTCAGCAGCGCCTCGGCCAGCTTGAGGAACGCCGTGCGCTTCTTGGGGTGGGTTTCGAGGAAGAAGTCGTTGAGGAACAGCACGGCGCCGGGATCGGCCTCGCGGGCATGCTGGAAGGCCAGCACCATGTGCTCCAGCTTGCCGAGCTTGCGCGCCCAGAGGCTGTCGCGCCAGCCGCTGCCGTCGTCCAGCACCGTCTCGTTGATCACGTCCCAACCCACCGCCTGGCCGCGATAGCGCCCCACCACCGCCAGGATGTAGTTGCGGTAGGCGTCGGCGAAGCTGACCCGGCTCTCGTCCAGATCGGTGAAAGCCGCCGGAGCCTGATCGTACCAGACCAGGGTGTGGCCGAAGAGGCGCAGGCCGTGGGTCTTGGCGAACGCGGCGATCTGGTCGGGCCCATCGAAACGGAAAGAGCCGTCCGGCTGGGCGATGTACTCCATTTTCATCTCCCACTCGGGCGTGAGTTGGGAGACCTGCTCGACGAGCAGCCGCACGAGATCGCGGTCCTCAAGATGGACGGCTTGAATGCAGACACCCACCGGGAACGGCGCGATGCTTTTCAAAGGTGGAAGGCTGACCGGCCCCGTCTGGGCGTCGGCGCCGCAGGCCGCCAGGGCCAGGGCGGAGCCGACAAAGGCCCGCCGATGCAGGCCGGAAATCATCGCGCCCCGGCGGCCCGTCGCAGGCCCAGTTCGTCGAGGGCGGCGGTCTCGAGCTTGGCGACCTGCTTGGCGCGGGCCTTGGCGATACCGTCGGCCACCTGCTCGTATTTCTTCTGCTCTTCGTAGGCCAGTGAGAGCGCGTCGCGGGCGCCGGCTTCCTCGTCGGCGATACGGTTGATCTCCACCTGGGTCGCGGCCTTGCGGACCCGCAGGCCCTCCAGGAAGCCCACCTGATACCAGCCGTGCTCGGCGTCCTCACGGGCGCGCTGCGACTCCGCCTCGCCCTCGGCCTCCAGCAGGACCAGCTTCATCTCGGCGGCCATGCGCCGGTCGGTGATCTCGCCCAGGCGCTTTTGCAGGATCTCGACCTCATAGGTCGAAAGCTTGATCAGACTGTCTGCCCAGCTCATGCGGCCTCACTCATAAGAATTTCGGCCAGGCGTTCGAAGCTTTCTTCGAGGCCGCAGGCCTCGTCCTTGTCCTGGCCAAGGAAGGCTTCTAGTTGCGGGTTCAGGGCGATGGCCCGGTCGACCGCGGGATCGGCGCCGGTGCGGTAGGCGCCGATGCGGATCAGCTCCTCCATATTGGCGTAGGCCGCCAGGGTCTGGCGGGCGTTGGTGACGATCTGACGCTCGTGCGGCAGGTGGCAGCCCGGCATTGTCCGGCTGATGGACTTCAGCACGTTGATCGCCGGGAAGCGGCCGCGCTCGGCGATGGCGCGCTCCATGACGATGTGGCCGTCGAGGATACCGCGCACGGCGTCGGCGATGGGTTCGTTGTGGTCATCCCCGTCCACCAGCACAGTGAAGATGCCGGTGATGGGGCCCGCCGTGGTCCCGTCCGGACGGACGGGTCCGGGTCCGGCGCGCTCCAGCAGCTTGGGCAGCTCGGTGAAGACGGTGGGGGTATAGCCCTTGGTGGTGGGCGGCTCGCCGGCCGCTAGGCCGATCTCGCGCTGGGCCATGGCGAAGCGGGTGACGCTGTCCATCATGCACAGGACTTCGAGGTCCTGGTCGCGGAGGAACTCGGCGATGGCCAGGGTCATGTAGGCCGCCTGGCGGCGCTTCAAGGCCGGCTCGTCGGAGGTGGCTACCACGACGATGGCGCGCTTCAGGCCTTCCTCGCCAAGGGTCTCCTCGATGAACTCGCGGACTTCCCGGCCTCGCTCGCCGATCAGACCCACGACAACGACGTCGCAGTCGGATTCCTTGGCCAGCATGGAGAGCAGCACTGACTTGCCGACGCCGGAGCCGGCGAAGACGCCAAGACGCTGTCCACGGCAGCAGGTGGTGAAGACGTTCATGGACCGGACGCCCAGGTTAAGCCGCTCCCCCACCCGACCACGAGCATGGGCGGCCGGCGGCGCCGCGCGCAGGGGATAGGCGGCGGGGCCTTGCGGCAGGGGGCCGAGGCCGTCGATGGGGTCACCGAAGGCGTCGATGACGCGGCCAAGCCAGGCCCGGGTCGGGCGGACGGCCGAACCCATGGGATCAATGCGGATTTCCGCCCCAGGGGCCACGCCCTCGACAGGGCCGAACGGCATCAGCAGGGCGCGGGTTTCACGGAAGCCGACCACCTCGGCCTGGAGGGGCTTGTCGGCGCGGCGTTCGATCTCGGCGCGGGCCCCGACCGACAGGCGGGTCAGCCCGCCGCGGGCTTCGATCAGCAGACCGTTCACCGCCGCGACGCGACCCGAGACGGTCAGCGGATCGAGACGCTCGACGGCTGCGACGAGGTTGCGCAAGACGGGGAACTCCGGGGGAACTCTTCAGCCCCACAGAGTCCGCCCGACGCTGTTAACCGGTGGTGAAGATCACCCCATCCGGCGCAGGCCTGCGGCGATGCGCGCAGCGGCCTTCGGGTAGCGCGCGGCGAGCTTGGCCGTACCCAGGGGGCGGCGGGCGGCGGCCCGGATCAGGGCGGGCCGAACCGTGTGGGCTAGCAGAGGTTTCGCGGTGCGGGCGATGGCGCCTCGCCCGGCGAAGGCGGCGATGGCGCCGATGGCCAGACCGCCAAGGGCGATGGCCAGGACCGGGTGGGCCTTCACGTGGTCGCGGAAGGTCGGCTTGGCCTTGAGCTGGACCCCGGCCAGGGGATCGCCGGTGACGGCGTCATTGGCGGCGCCACCGAGGGAGGCGGACCCGGCCTCCAAGTCCTCGTTGAGGACGGGGGCGAGGCTGACGCGGTCGTTGGAATAGGAGGTGGGCATGGGGTGGCCTTTCGAATTCAAGGGCTTCGACCGTCCAAACTCCCAAGGCGCCCGGCTGTTCCGTCCGAATGGCGCTTGCCGATAACGATCTCCCGATGCGGGGTCCATACGATCTTCGGTTCGGCGTTAATCTTGATGCGGCTTTCGGACGCGGTCTCCCGCACCAGCGGCGAGGGGCTTGAGGTCCATAGATCCTGGTGGGTGGCCAAGGGTGCGATCCGCCATGTGAGCCGCGACGGCCGCAATCTCAGGCTCAACCTATTGAACGGACTCGAGGTTCGGGTCGCCCGCCGCGCCGTCATACGCCTCAAGGAGCTCGACCCGGGCCCCGGCTGACGAACGCCCGCCGTATGGCCAAGCCTGTCCAATCACAAAAGATTCACCCCGCCCGCGACTCTCCGCCCGGCGGCCGCGCTTGCTGGAGATTCCGAAATCGAGTTAACGATTCGGTCAGAGGCCTTTCACTATTAACCGGTCTTAAATTAACTCGCTGGCAAGGTAGCCGTGAGGGACGACGTGGATTCCGAAGAATCCAATTTTAGGCGCGGGCGGTTCAGGAGAATTTTATGCGCGTACTGTTGATCGAGGACGACAGCGCTACTGCGCAGAGCATCGAGTTGATGCTCAAGTCGGAAGGCTTCAATGTCTATACGACGGACCTTGGCGAAGAGGGCGTGGATCTGGGCAAGATCTACGACTACGACCTCATCCTGCTGGACCTGAACCTGCCCGACATGAGCGGCATGGACGTGCTCCGCACGCTGCGGGTCGGCAAGATCAACACCCCGATCATGATCCTGTCGGGCTCCGCCGAGATCGACACCAAGGTCAAGACCTTCGGGGCCGGCGGCGACGACTACATGACCAAGCCCTTCCACAAGGACGAGCTGGTCGCCCGCATCCACGCCGTAGTCCGCCGCTCCAAGGGCCACGCGCAATCGGTCATCAAGACCGGCGACATCACCGTGAACCTCGACGCCAAGACCGTCGAAGTGAACTCCAGCCGCGTCCACCTGACCGGCAAGGAATACCAGATGCTGGAGCTGCTCTCGCTCCGCAAGGGCACCACCCTCACCAAGGAGATGTTCCTCAACCATCTCTACGGCGGCATGGACGAGCCCGAGCTGAAGATCATCGACGTGTTCATCTGCAAGCTGCGCAAGAAGCTGGCCGCGGCCGCCGACGGCAAGCACCACATCGAAACCGTCTGGGGCCGCGGCTACGTGCTGCGCGACCCCCAGGAGACCGCCGTCGCGGCCTAAAGACCGCAAGCGTTCCACCTCCAGGAATTCGGCAGAGCGCCCGCCCTCACCGGCGGGCGTTTCTGTTTGCGCCTCACACGTGCCGGGGTTTGCGTCCCAGGGGGCCGAGCCGCTAACGTCCGCGCCTGTCGCTGGGGGAGCGCTCATGTTGAGAAAAGATGTCCTGGTGGCCGTGGTCCTGGCGGTCGCCCTGATCGCGGCGGCCGTGGCGAACATGACACCCAGGCCGCTGGGCCTGGATGCGCCGGCCAACGTCTTCTCGGCCGGCCGCGCCATGGTCGACAACCGGGTGATCGCCAAGGTCCCCCACCCCACCGGCTCGCCCGCCAACTACGCCGTGCGCAACTACCTGGTCAGCCGCATGACGCAGCTGGGCCTGTCGCCGCAAATCCAGCGCATCGACGCCTTCCAGGAGCGGCCGGGCAAGGAGCCCCTGGTGATCGGCGGCGTGGTGGAGAACGTCATCGGCGTCCTGCCCGGCAAGGACCGCAGCGCGCCGGCCCTGGCCCTGATGGCCCACTATGACAGCGTCCCGGGCTCCCCCGGGGCGGCCGACGACGCCGCCGGGGTCGCGGCCGGCCTGGAGATCATGCGCATCCTGAAGGCGCAGGGTACGCCGGCCCGTGACGTCGTCCTGCTGCTCACCGATGGCGAAGAGGCGGGCCTGGTCGGCGCGACGGGGTTCTTCCAGAGCCATCCCCTGGCCCGCCGCATCGGCTTCGTCATCAACATGGAGGCCCGGGGCGGCGGCGGGCCGGCCAACATGTTCGAGACCGCGGCGGCCAACGGCGCGGTGGTGGACATGTTCCGCAAGGTGGCGCCGTCGCCGGCCTCCAGTTCGCTGACCGTCTATCTCTACAAGCAGTTGCCTAACGACACCGACTTCACGGTGCCCCGAAAGGCCGGGATCGCCGGGTTGAACTACGCCTTCATCGCCCGGCAGTTCGACTATCACTCGCCGGTCTCGACGCCGGAAAACCTCAGTCAGGGCAGCCTGCAGCACCTGGGCGACGAGGTGCTGGCGACGGCCCGCGAAGCCGCCTTCGCGCCCGCCCTGCCGGGCAAGGCGCCCGACAAGGTCTATTCCAACACCCTCGGCTCTTATCTCTTGGCCTACCCGCCCCTGGCAGGCTGGGGGGTGCTGGCCGTGGCGCTCGCCCTGACGGCGCTGGGCGTCTGGCGCGCGCGCCGGGTCGACGCCTTTGTCTGGGCCGACGTCGCCAAGGGCGTCGGGGCGGCGCTCTACCTGCTGCTGACCTCGGCCACCCTCTTCATGCTGGCGCGCCGGGTGACAGGCGCGGGCTTTGGCTTCTACGACCAGGCCAAGCTGCTGGCCAATGTCCACCTGTGGGAGCTGGCCCTGCTGGTGGTGGGGATCGGCGCCCTGCTCTACACCGCCGCGGCGGTGGGCCGGGGACGCATGCGCCTGGCGGCCGCGGGCCTGGCCCTGCTGGCTGGCTTCCTGTGCACCGCCCTGTCGGATTGGAACCTCATCGGCCTGGGGATCGGTGGAGCCGGGGCCGTCGTGGCCCTGCTCGCCTTCGGACGCCCCGCGGGCGTCGCCGGAACCTGGACCGGGGTGCTTTGCCTGGCCTTCCTCGCCGCCCTCGCGCTCCAGATCATGGCCCCCACAGCCGCCTTCCTGATCGCCTGGCCCCTGGCCTTTGGCGCCTTGGCCGGCGCCGTCAGCGGCATGGGGACCTGGCGGCCCATCGCCGCGCCGATCATTGTCGCCGTGCTGGCGGCGGTGGGCCTGCAATGGGTGCTGAGCTACGCGCACGGTGTCTTCATCGGCATCGACATGGTGGAGGTCCAGGCGCTGTTCGTCTGGCTGAGCGCCCTGCTGCTCTGGCCGCTGATCCAGGCCGAGCCGGAGGAGACCCGCCCGCGCACCGTGGCCCTGATCGTCCTGGCGGTGGGCTTCGCGGTGGTGGGCCTCGTCCGAGCCATCCCCCCGTGGAGCGCGCGCCATCCGCAGCCCGCCATCGTGACCTATGTCGTCCAGGGAGCCACCGGCCAGGCCAAGCGCTTCAGCCTGGCGCCCAATCCGCCGGACTGGGCGCGCACCGTCCTCAAGGCCGACGGCGGCCACATCGTGCAGGATGTCGCGCCGGGCGGCTGGCGGGGTTCCCCTGGCGACATCCTGTCGGCCTGGGCCAAACCGGTGAACCCCCTGCCCCCCGCGGTCATGCTCAACCGCGTGATCGACGGTTCCCTGGAGGTGAGGATCGTGCCGCCGGCCGGCGCCCGGACCCTGACCCTGGACATCCGCCCGACAGGCAAGCTGACCGACGCCACGATCAACGGCCGCCCGGTCAAGCTGCTCACCCAGCCTGGCCAGTGGAACCGCATCTATTGGCAAGGCGCGGCCGAGGGCGTGGCGGTCGGCTTCCGCGCCAAGGGCCCCGGGGTCATAGACACCCGCTACACCGCCACCACCGAGGCCTGGCCAACCGACGCCAAGCCCCTGCCCAAGATGCCGCCGAAGGTCTCTGGAAACTCGATCTCGGGTTCCACCATCGTCACCGGCGAGCAGCGGTTCACCTGGTGAGGCGGAGAGGCTAAAGGAAGCCCATGAGCGACATCACCATCTATCACAACCCCGCCTGCGGCACCTCGCGCAACACCCTGGCCCTGCTGCGTGAGAAGGGCCTGGACCCGACGGTCGTGGAGTATGTGAAGGTCGGCTGGACCCGGGATCAGCTCCACGACCTGACCAAGGCCATGGGGGTCGGGGCGCACGACATCCTGCGGGTCAACGGCACCCGGGCCGATGAGCTGGGGCTGAGCGATCCGGCCGCCTCGGACGAAGCGCTGTTCGCCGCCATGATCCTGGAGCCGATCCTGGTGAATCGGCCTATTGTCGTAACATCCAAGGGGGCCATCCTATGCCGTCCGGCGGAACTCGTGCTTAGTCTTCTGTAGAGGAGGCGTGCTTAAGCAACCCGGGTGACGAGATGTCGCCGCAATCCCGTTGGATGAACTCCTGCCGTGACAAATGGACCAGTCCACCGCGGGGTCACATACGGTTAACCAAGGGGGGCCACGATGGCCCGGCCTGCGTTTTGCTGGCTTGCATGCCAGATGCGCCATTTTGAACTTGCCAAGGTCAAGCTTGGCTAGAGCGATATTCGTAACGGGGGCACGATGCACGAGTTCGATCCGAGACGTCCGACCCTGCGTCTTGCGCCGCGCCTGCTGGTCGGTGTGGCCGGTTTCGCCGCCCTGGCTCTGGGCTGGAAGCTGACCGCCGCCGAGGCGACCGCACCGACGCCGCCCCCGCTCGACCCCGCCGCCATCTCCGCCCTGCAGCACGCCGCCTTCACCCAGGCCGAAGCGCAGCCCGGGTTCACCCGGCCCGAAAACATCGCCGTCAAGATTCAGCCGGGTGAGACCTTCGAGGCCGCCGTCCTGCGGGCCGGCGTCGCCCCCGACGACGCCCGCCAGGCTGTCCAAACCCTGGGCGAGGCCATGGACACCGTCCACATCAAGGCCGGGCTCGCCTTTGACGCCGCCATCGCCAAGCCGCGCGGCGAGCGTGGGCCAGCGCGGCTGATCGGCCTGTCCCTGCGCACCGGCCCGGCCACGGCGGTGACCGTCTCGCGCACCTTCGACGGCGCCCTGCGCCTGCGGGAGATGGAAGAGAAGATTCGCGACGAGACCACGGTCGCCCAGGGCGCCATCACCGGCTCCCTGTATGAGAGCGCCTCGCGCCTTGGGGCCACCTCTTCCATCACCGCCCAGATGGTGAAGCTGTTCTCCCACAAGGTGGACTTCGACCGCGACATCAAGCCGGGCGACAAGTTCGAACTGGTCTTCGACCGCAAGGTCACCGAGAGCGGTCGCACCGTCGAAACCGGCGACCTGGAATATGCCGAGATCAAGGGTATCCGCTTCTATCGCTTCGAGATGCCCGACGGCGAAGTCGAGTACCTCGATGACGCGGGCAAGAACATCAAGGGCTTCCTGCTGCGCACCCCGGTGGACGGCGCGCGGATGACCTCGACCTTCGGCATGCGCCGTCACCCGATCCTGGGCTTCAACCGCATGCACCAGGGCATCGATTTCGGCGCGGGCTCCGGCACCCCGGTGCTGGCCGCCGGCGACGGCGTCGTGGTGGAGGCCCGTCGCTGGGGCGGCTACGGTAACTGGCTACGCATCCGCCACGCGGGCGGCTGGGAAACCGGTTACGCCCACCTGTCGCGCTACGCCAAGGGCCTCAAGCCCGGCCAGCGGGTGCGCCAAGGTCAACTGGTGGCCTATGTGGGCTCCACCGGCGCCTCGACCGGTCCCCACCTGCACTACGAAACTTGGATGAAGGGCCGACGCGTCAGCCCGATCGGCGCCAAGGTGCCCACCGGCACTGTCCTGGCCGGCGCCCAACTGGCCGCATTCCGCGCCAAGAAGGCCCACATCGACAAGCTCGTCAGCCATGCCGAGGCCGAGACGTCCCAGGGTGACACCCGGAAACTCGCCTCGGCGGACCCGATCCAGGTCGCCGGGCTGCGGCGCTAGAGCCGCCGCCAGGGGAAGAGCGACCGCAGCCGCGCGTCGCGCAGCCAGAGGCCGCCCCAGGCCATCACGGCCAGGTAGACGCCGAACAGGATGTGGCTGAACAGCGGGCTTCCGACCCGCAGGTGGGTCTCGACCGCTCCGCCCATGTAGGCCGTCACCAGGACGGCCCCCAGCACCGAGGTGCGGGGATAGAGGTATAGCGCCACGCAGATCAGCTGGATCGTCCCCAGCAGCCGCGCCTGGTCGGTTGGCAGGCCAAGCTGCCGCGAGGTCTCCGCCACCACGGGCAGGTCCAGCAGCTTCATCGTCAGGTCCATCAGCATGAAGGCGACGAATAGGCCGCTGAGCACGCGGCCGGTCCAAAGCATGGCTTTCGGAGTGTCTGTGGTGGTCATGGACGGCCCGCCCTCTTCCGGCCTCCCCCGACGGTCGCCGGGCGTCTCGAGGCGCTTCCCCAGGACGAACGAGGCCACGGGAAGCCGACAACGTTATGATGACTTCCGCGCGGCCACCGCGCCCGGGTGTGGCGCGACGCCGCTTTTCCGACGCGCCCCGGCGCTCTAAGATCTGGCTTAAGTCTCTGTCGGAGCAACGATTCCATGGCCCCCGCCGCCAACCCGTCCAAGGTCCGCGCCCGGTACGCCGCCAAGCGTGACGCGATCATGGCGGCGGCCACGGAGGTCTTCAAAGACCGTGGGGTCTCAGGGTTCACCCTGGCCGCGGTCGCCAAGATGATGGACCTGCACCCCGTCAGCCTCACCTACTACTTCAAGCGCAAGGAAGACCTGGCAGCCGCGGTCCTTCACGACACCATCCGCCGCTGGGACGCCATGCTGGACAAGGCGTTCCAGGAGACCGAGCCCGCCGCCCGACTGCGTCGGTTCGTGGCCGCCTATTTCGAGGTGCGCCGGCTGATCCAGCTGGGCGAACAGCCGCCCCTGGCGCCCTTCAGCGAGATCCACCTGATCGAGGGCGACCAGCACCAGCCCCTGATGGAGGCCTTCCGCGAGCTCTATGTGCGGATCGGCCACTTCGGCAAGACCGACGCCCTGCCCTGGATGACCCGCCCGCGCCGCGCGGCCCTGGCTCGCCTGATCGTCGACCAGCTGGGCTGGGCCGACGCCTGGCTGGCCCTGTATGAGCCCGGCGACTACGCCCGCGTGGCCAACAGGATCGCCGACACCTTGCTGAAGGGTCTGGCCGGCGAAGGGCAGGCCTGGCCTGACCTGCCGCTGCTGGCGTTGGGCTCCCCCGTCGCCCAGAACGACGAGGTGACCCGGGAACGGTTTCTGATCGCCGCCACCGACCTCATCAACCGCGAGGGCTATCGCGGCGCCTCAGTGGACAAGATCTCGGCCCGGCTCAAAGTCACCAAGGGCTCGTTCTATCACCACAACACAGACAAGGATGAGTTGGCCGCCGCCTGCTTCCAACGCACCTTTGACCTGATCGACGAAGCCCGGAACCGCGCCTGCGAACAGCCGGACGGCTGGCGGCGCATCTGGCTGGCGGTCTGCTCCCTGATCCATCATCAGGCCTCGGGTGAATCGGGCCGCATGCTGCGCCACCACGCCATGGCGGCCGTCCCCCGCCCGATGCGTCGCAGGCTGCGTCTTCGCTTCCAGCAGATCGCACACGCCTTCGCCGGTCAGATCAGCGACGGCGTGGCCGACGGCTCAATCCGCCCGGTGGACGCCCTGCTGACCGCCCAGATGCTGATGGTGGCCTTCAACAGCGCCAATTCCATGGACCCCGTCCGCCACCCAGGCTCCACCCTTCGGGTGATGGAGGACTATGCGCGCCCTGTGCTGATGGGCGTATTCTCCGAGTGACCGCCAGCGTTGCCATCTTCCCATACCCAGGCGCAGAATGACGCCAGGGGCCGGTAGAGCCCTCGCTCAGGAGGAAGCTCAGATGGCCGACGACATGGCGCTCGCGCCGCTCATCCGCACCTCGGTGGTCAAGACCAGCAACGGGCCGGTCCGGGGCTATGTCGAGGACAGCCTGCAGGTGTTCAAGGGCCTGCGCTATGGCGCCCCGCCGACCGGAGAGGGCCGGTTCAAGCCGCCCCGGCGGCCGGCGGCCTGGTCCGAGGTCGCCGAGGCGGTCAGCTACGGCGCGCCGGCCATTCAGTCGGGCATGGCGCCCGGCGAGCGGGGTTCCTCCGCCGGCGATCCGCCCGCGCCCGACGAACCCGGCTCCTCCGAGGACTGCCTGTTCATCAATGTCTGGACGCCGGGTCTGGACAGCGCCAAGCGGCCGGTCATGGTCTGGCTGCACGGCGGCGGCTTCGCCAACGGCTCGGGCGGCGCGGCCATGTACGACGGTGGCGCCCTGGCCCGGAAGGGCGACGTGGTCACCGTCACCGTCAACCACCGCCTCAACGTCTTCGGCTACCTGCACCTCGGCGACGTCTTCGGGCCGGAATACGCCCAGTCGGGGGTCGCTGGCATGCTGGATATCGTCCAGGTGCTGGAATGGGTGCGCGACAATATCGAGGCTTTTGGCGGTGACGCCTCCAACGTCACCATCTTCGGCGAGAGCGGCGGCGGCTGGAAGGTCTCCCTGCTGATGGCCATGCCGGGCGCCACGGGTCTGTTCCACAAGGCCATCATCCAGTCGGGCCCGGGCCTGCGCGGCGCCACAAAGGCCGATGCGGGCAAGACCGCCCAGGCCTATCTGGACCTGTTGGGAGTGAAGGACGCCGCCAGCCTTGCGGCCATCGACACCGAGACCCTCAGCCGCGCCAGTGTGAAGGTGGGCGACCGTATGCGCGGCTTCACCCCGGTGGTGGACGGGGTCGCCCTGCCCCGCGATCCCTTCGTCCCCGACGCCCCGGCCATCAGCGCCGACGTCCCGGTGCTGATCGGCACCAACCAGGACGAGAGCACCCTCTTCATGATCGGCGACCCGAAGTTCGGCGAGCTGACCGAGGAGGACCTGGCCAAGCGCTCCAAGGCCGCGGCCGGGGACAAGGCCGAAGCCCTCGTCGCCGAACTGCGCAAGGTCCACCCCGACTATTCGCCCACCTACCTGGTCAGCGCCGCCCAGACGGCCACGGGCATGTGGCTGGGTTCCATCACCATCGCCGAGCGCAAGGCCGCCCAGAAGGCCGCGCCGGCCTATGTCTACATGCTGACCTGGGAGACACCGGTGTCACGCGGCCGGCTGAAGTGTCCCCACGCCCTGGAGATTCCTCTGGTGTTCGACAATGTCGAGAAGGCCCGCAATTTCGTGGGCCGGGGGGACGAACCGCAGGCGGTGGCTGACCAGATGTCCTCCGCCTGGCTGGCCTTCGCCCGCACCGGCGACCCAAACGCGCCCGGCCTGCCGGCCTGGGCGCCCTATGACGCCGACACGCGCGCCACGATGCTGTTCAATGTCGAGAGCCGGGTTGAAAACGACCTCAACGCCGGAGTGCGCAAGGTCCTGCAGTCCTAGGCGGCTTCTTTCTTCACAGGGTCCGGCGGGAGGGAGTCCAGCACCCGCCGGATCATCTCGGCGTCGGTGACGATGGGCGGCGGCTCGCCGAACCGCATCTGCCAGATATGGGCCAGGCGCAGCAGCTCGGGGTCGGACTCGTCGGCCATGGGGTTGCTCCTGAAGGGGGTACCCGGAAGTAACCCCCCGCATCCCCTCCAGTTTCCGACGCCCACGCCTTTATTTATGGAATACAGAGACTTAACCCTAACATCGAGCCCAGCCACGAAAAAAGGCCCTCCCGCGAGGGAGGGCCTTGCCTATTTCCGGATCGCCGAAGCGATCAGTCGAACATGATGACGGAGCGGGCGAGCCCGCCCTTCTTCATATCGTCGAAGCCTTCGTTGACCTGTTCCAGCTTGATGCGCTGGGAGATCATCTCGTCGAGCTTCAGCTTGCCCGACATGTACATGTCCACCAGGCGCGGCATGTCCACCGGGAAGCGGTTGGACCCCATCATCGAGCCCTGAAGCTTCTTCTCGCCCAGGAAGGCGGCGCCCATCAGGGTGATGGTCTGGCCGACCGGGATCATGCCGATGATGTTGGCGGTGCCGCCGCGGCGAAGCATGTTGAAGGCCTGCTCGGCGGTCTTGGACAGGCCGATGGCCTCGAAGGAGTGATGCACCCCGCCCTTGGTCATTTCGAGCACTTCCTTGACCGCGTCGGTCTGCGAAGCATCGATGAAGTCGGTGGCGCCGAACTGCATGGCGAGATTGTGCTTGGAGCCCACGTTGTCGATGGCGATGATCCGGCCAGCGCCCGCGATGGACGCGCCGTTGACCGCCGCCAGGCCGACGCCGCCCAGGCCGATGACGGCCACGGTCTCGCCCGGACGGACGCTGGAGGTGTGGATCGCGGCGCCGACGCCGGTCATCACCGAGCAGCCGATCAAGGCGGCGCGGTCGAGGGGCATGTCCTTGCGGATCGCGACGCAGGCGTGCTCGTGGATCAGCATCTGCTCAGCGAAGGACGACAGGTTCAGATACTGCGCCATCGGGCCGTTGGCGGCGCTGAGCCGGGGCTCCTCGTCCTTGTCGCGCTTGGTCTCGGGCGAGACGCAGAGCGACAGGTGGCCGGTGAGGCACTGGTCGCAGTGGCCGCAATAGGCCGAAAGGCAGGTGATGACGTGATCGCCCACCTTCACCGTGCGGACTTCGGAGCCCACCTGTTCCACGACGCCGGCGCTCTCATGGCCCAGAACCGTCGGCAGGACGGTCGGATACGAGCCGAGCATGAAGTGCAGGTCGGAATGGCAAAGGCCGGCGGCCTTGGTGCGGATCAAGACCTCGTGGGGACCCGGCTTGTTGATCTGGACATCTTCGATCTGAAGCGGCTTACCCACTTCGCGCAGCACTGCGGCTTTCATCCTGGCGTTCCCCAACAGCGCCCGATTGATCCGGGCGGATTATCGAAGTCCGGGTATGCCCAAGACTTCCGAGAGGCAGACCTTATCGCCGTTCAGGTGACGCGCGCCAAGGGAAATTGGGTTTGCTGGGGTCGGTCGTCAAAGCTGCGACCTGCGACGCGGCCGCAGCCGTCCTGGCGAGAGATCCGGTATCACGGAGACTTGTTCATCAAGTCGCCACCGCGGCCCTGGCCTTGGGTTTGGCAAGCCACAAACGGTTCGGCCACCGGGGCCAGCTGAGCTTGAACGCCAAGGGCCTGGGTATGCAGCCCTCGAGGGTCGCTAACAGATCCTCGGCCGGGCCGTCGTTCAGGAAGTGGTTGGCGCCGGTCACCCGCTCAAAACGCATGGGCCGGCGCGTGCGGGTCTCGGCCACCAGCTTCTCGGCCAGTTCGATGGGGGCGAAGTCGTCCTTGTCGCCGTGCACCACATGGACGGGAACCTTCAACCTGCGCAGCGCGGCATGCATGCCTTCTAGCTGGCCGGCCTGATTGGTGACCTCCAGGACCGCGTGCCGGACATCCCGGGGGATGATCTTCAGCATCCGCGCGCCCACCTTGAGCAGCCACTCGGCGGTGGGACCCGGCTGGCCATAGTAGCCCGAGAGCAGCACCAAGCCGGCGACCTTGCCAGGGTTGGCGGACGCCATCAGCGTCGCGATGGCGGCGCCATAGGATTGGCCCACCAGCAGGATCCTTTGGCCGGGCTTGGCTTGCAGCAGGGGACTGAGGGCGAGAGCCTGCTGTCCAATGTCACCGACATATTCCACCGGCTCGGAGCCCGCATAGCCGGGGCGGTCCACCACCACCATCTCCCGGTCCTCGGGCAGGGCGGCGATGGCCGGGGCCCAGTACTCGGCCCACGACGGGGCGCCGGTGACGACGACGATCTTCCAGGGGGCGGACCTGGCGCGAGGGCTTTCGATGGCCGACAGCTTCCAGCCCAGACCGCCGCCAGCGGCGAAGCTGATCCGCCGCACCACGGTGTCAGGATAGTCATCGGCGACGGGGACGTGTTCCTGCCGGCCTCGGACAGCGGATTCCGCCACGGCCCAGGTGATCTCCAGAACGCCCTTGGGCCGTTTACGCGCCACGCTCGATACTCCGTCGTCCCGACTCAACTGGGATCTGAACGCGGGATGGCAAGGCGGGTTCGGGCGCGCGGCCCCTTAGTTTGAGGAGGCTGCGCTCAACTGGTCACGCAGCTCGCGCTTGAGCACCTTCCCGGTGGGGCCGATCGGCAGGGCCTCGACGATGCGCACCTCGTCGGGCGTCCACCACTTGGCGACGCGGGCGGCGACGTGGGCCTTCAGCGCCTCCGGGTCGGCGGTCTGGCCGGGACGCAGGGTGACCAGCAGCAGGGGCCGCTCGTCCCACTTCGGATGCGGCACCCCGATGGCCGCCGCCATGGCCACGGACGGGTGGGATGAGACGGCGTCCTCCAGGTCCAGGGTGGAAATCCACTCTCCCCCCGACTTGATCACGTCCTTGGCGCGATCGGTGAGGCGCAGATAGCCCTCGGGGTCGAGGGTGGCGATGTCACCGGTGTCAAACCAGCCGTCGTCGGTGAAGGCCTGGGCGCCTTCGTTCTTGAAATAGGCGGAGGACACCCAGGGGCCGCGCACCTGCAGGGCGCCCGGGCTGGCGCCGTCGCGGGGCTGTTCAGAACCGTCGTCGGCCAGGATGCGCATCTCCACGCCCCACAGCCCACGGCCCTGCTTCAGCTTGCGCGCGGTCGAGGTGGCCTGGTCTTCACCGGCATGGCTCGCCAAGGCGGTGTTGATCACCCCCATGGGGCTGGTCTCGGTCATCCCCCAGATCTGCCGGACCGTGGCGCCCATCTGATCCTCGATACGGCTGATCAAGGCGGCGGTGGGCGCCGAGCCGCCGACGGCGACCGTGCGCACGGTGGTGAGCTTCTGCTGCGTCTGATCCAGGTGATCCAGCACCCCGATCCAGATGGTGGGCACCCCCAGCAGGAACGTGGCCTTCTCGGCCACCGCCAGTTCGCAGATCGAGGGGCCGTCGAGATGTCGGCCCGGCAGGATCAGCTTGGCCCCCACCAGCGGCGCGCCATAGGGGGTGCACCAGGCGTTGGCGTGGTACATCTGAGCGCAGGGCAGGACGGCGTCCCGCGCTCCCAGGTCGAAGGCGTCGGGCTGCACCATGGCCATGGCGTGCAGCACGGTGGCGCGGTGCGAATAGAGCACGCCCTTCGGATTGCCCGTGGTGCCCGAGGTGTAGCAGAGGCCCGAGGCGGTCCGCTCGTCCAGCTCCGGCCAAATGAAGTCCGGCGTGTTGGCGGCGATCAGCTCCTCATAGACTAGGGTCCCGGCCGGCGCCTCCGCAGGAAGATGCTCGCGGTCGGTGAGGGCCACGAAGGTCTTCACCGTGGTCATCTTGGGCGCGATCTCGCCCACCAGGTCGCCAAAGGTGATGTCGAACAGCAGGACGCTGTCCTCGGCGTGGTTGGCCACCCAGGCCACCTGATCGGGATGCAGGCGTGGATTGATGGTGTGCAGCACCGCCCCGATGCCGCTGACGGCGTAGTAGAGCTCGAAGTGGCGATGGGTGCTCCAGGCCAGGGTCGCGACGCGGTCGCCGCGTTTCACCCCCAGGGCCGTCAGGGCCTTGGCCATCTGCTTGGCGCGCACCAGGGCGTCGGCATAGGTGTAACGGTGGATCGGCCCCTCGACGGTGCGCGTCACCACCTCGCGGTCGCCATGATAGGCCGCCGCATATTCCAGGATGGACGGCAGGTTGAGCGCCCGGTCCATCATCAAGGCCAGCATCGCTGTCCCTCCCCCACATCGTTGTTGGGGTGAGGTTTAGGACGTTAGGCCGGTGGCGCGCTAGGCCTAGGCGGCCATCCGCGCCTTGAAGACACCGTCAGGGAGTTTCGCAGCGCGGCTGGGGTGGACGAAGAAGTAGTCCTTCCAGGGGAGGTTGGGCACCACCGTGGTGCGTTCCTCAAGCCGGTCGCCGTTCAGGGCGAACATGCGGTAGCCGCGTGAGCGGAACATATCCACCACCGCCTCGGCCGTGCCGCCGAAGCGAGCCTCCAGCATGGCCGGGTGGATTTCCAGCAGCACGTGGGGGCGGTCGCGATCGATGATCTCCAGCGCGCCGGTGAGCGCCTTCTGCTCCGCGCCCTCGATATCCATGCGGATGAAGTCGACACGGTTGACGCCGTGGGTCTCGCAGTACTGGTCCAGGGTGACCACCGGGGTCGGCTGCAGCTCGACGCCGACATCCTCCAGGTCGGGGCGGATCTTGCCCTCCGGAGCTGCGTCGGAGACGAAGGCGTAGGCCCGGCCCATGCGGCCCGAGGTCTTCTTCGGCGTCACCAGCAGCATCTCACCCGGGGCGTCGGACACCGCGGCGTGAATCGGGGTCACCTGCTTGGAGATGCCGTGCCAGGCCAGGCAATGCTGCAGCACCTCGAAGGTGAAGGCCGAGGGCTCGAAGGCATAGATGCGCGCGTCGGGCGCCACCTGGGTCATCACGTAGGAGTGGCGGCCGTCACTCGCGCCCACATGCAGGCATACGGGGGCGCCGGACAGCAGGTCAGCCAGATACGGCGTCTCCGGTTCGTGCTTGGCCCACTTCATATTGCGCCGCCAAGCGCGGAAGGCGTGACTGAGCACGCGTATCGAAGCCATGTATTGGTCCTTTGAACGGGCCGTGTTTACGACGCGTCGCGGGTGACAGTCATCATGTAGTTGATGTCGCAGTCTGATGACCGGCACCAACGGCCGTTCATGGGGTCGTAGGCCACTCCGAACGGCCCTTGAACCCGCAGCTTCTCGTCCTTGAGGAAGCCGCGCAGTTCGTCGGGCTTGAGGAACTTGGTCCAGTCGTGGGTGCCGGCGGGCAGCCAGCGCAGCACATATTCGGCGCCGACCTTGGCCAGCGCGAAGGCCTTCAGGGTGCGGTTGAGGGTGGCCACGATCATCAGGCCGCCGGGGGCCAGCAGGCGCGAACAGGTCCGCAGGTATTCCCCCGGATCAGCCACGTGCTCGATCACCTCCATGTTGAGGATCACGTCGAAGGGGCCCGACCCTTCGGCCTCCAGCCCTTCGGCCGTGCCGGCGCGGTAGTCGATCTCCAGCTTCTGCTCGGCGGCGTGGGCGCTGGCCGTGCCGATGTTGCGCTCCGAGGCGTCGACGCCGGTGACGGAAAAGCCCAGGCGGGTCATCGGCTCGCTGAGCAGGCCGCCACCGCAGCCAATATCCAGCAGCTTCAGACCCTCGAAGGGCTTGCGCGCCTGGCTGTCGCGGCCAAAGCGGACAAGGGCCTGCTCGCGGATGAAGGCCAGGCGCACGGGATTGAACTTGTGCAGCGGCGCGAACTTGCCCTTCGGATCCCACCACTCGGCGGCGATGCGGGAGAAGCGTTCGACGTCTTCGGGGTCGATGCTGGAAGCGACGGTCATGGGCCTCCTTCTATCCGCCAACCGCGCTGACGCGAAGCCCGGCGTTGCTCCGGGGGCCGAGCGTCGCTAGAACGCGGCCCTTCCCTCTCCCCTCAAGGAGCTTGTGACCACGCCCATGTCCCGGCTGGTGATGAAATTCGGCGGTACGTCCGTCGCTGACCTCGAGCGCATCCGGCGCGTGGGTCGGCTGGTGGCCGCCGAGGTGGCCGCGGGCCATCAGGTGGCCGTGGTGGTCTCGGCCATGTCCGGCAAGACCAATGAGCTGGTGGCCTGGACCGATGGCGCGGGCGCCGCGGCCCAAGGGCTTGAGCCCTCCGACGACGAGTACGATGTCGTTGTGGCCTCGGGCGAGCAGGTGACCGCCGGCCTGCTGGCCATGACCCTGCGCAACATGGGTGTCCCGGCGCGGTCCTGGATGGGCTGGCAGATCCCGATCATCGCCGACGACGCCCACGGCCGCGCCCGCATCGACGACGTACCCTCCGAGAACCTCATCGAGGCCATGGACAAGGGCCAGGTGGCGGTGATCGCCGGCTTCCAGGGCGTCACCCGCGATGGCCGCATCGCCACCCTCGGGCGCGGGGGCTCCGACACCAGCGCCGTGGCCATCGCCGCGGCCGTGAAGGCCATCCGCTGCGACATCTACACCGACGTCGACGGCGTCTACACCACCGACCCGCGGATCGAGAGCAAGGCCCGCAAGCTCAGCAAGATCTCCTACGAGGAGATGCTGGAGATGGCGTCCCTGGGCGCCAAGGTCCTGCAGACCCGTTCCGTCGAACTCGCCATGGCCAAGAACGTGCCGGTGCGGGTGCTGTCCAGTTTTGTCGAGCCCGGCGAAGCGCCCGGCCAAGGCACCATCGTGTGCGACGAGGAAGAGATCATGGAAAAGCGCATCGTGAGCGGGGTCGCCTATAGCCGCGACGAGGCCAAGATCACGCTGTACGGCCTGCCCGACCACCCCGGCGTGTCCTCGGCGATCTTCGGCGCCCTGGCCGACGCCAACGTCAATGTGGACATGATCGTCCAGAGCCACGCCCGCACCGCCGACACCGCCAACATGGAGTTCACGGTGGGCAAGCGCGACGCCGCCCGCGCCGTGGAGATCGTGCGCGCCGCCCAGCCGAAGATCGGCTTCGAGGACGTCAAGGTGAACGAGGACGTCGCCAAGGTCTCGGTGATCGGGGTGGGCATGCGCAGCCACACCGGAGTCGCCAAGACCATGTTCGGCGCCCTGGCCGAGAAGGGCGTCAACATCCAGGTCATCTCGACCAGCGAGATCAAGATCAGCGTCCTGATCGACGCGGCCTATACCGAGCTCGCGGTGCGGGCCCTGCACGCGGCCTACGGGCTGGACCAGCTCTAGCGGAGACGGGCCAAGCGCCGCGCGGTCCAGACGCCGGCCAGCGCCACCGGCAGGGCGGCGACGAAGACCCAGACGCCGGCTGACTTGGCGGTCGCCTCGCTGAGGCCGTGCGAGAAGCCCACCAGATTGGCGACGGCGGCGGCCATGGCCGCGCCGGCGGCTGAGCCGGTCAGGCGCACCGTGGTCATGGCCGCCGCGCCGATGGCCCGCTCCTCGTCCGGCAGAGCCTCCAGGATGGCCTGGCTCATGAAGGCCCAGGAGAGACCAAACCCCGCGCCCAGGGCCGCCCCGGCCAGGACAATCCCCGGCACCGAACCCGTGGGGAAGACCAGCGCGCTGGCGCCCACGCCCAGGGTGGCCAGCGCCGCGCCGGCCAGGATCAGGCGTCCCGGCCAGCGACCGGTGAGATGGGCGACGGCCAGACCCGCGAGGGTCCAGGCCGCCGCCTCTCCCGCGATCACATAGCCGGCGGTCAGGGCAGACAAACCGGCGAGCTGCTGCAGGATCGCAGGACCGTAGATGGCGTAGCCCATGGAGGCGGCCGTCAGCAGGAACATGGTGGCGTAGCCGGAGCCCGGCACGGTGCGCAGGGAGCTCGAGCCCCTGGGGAGCAGGCGGACGACGGCGCGCTCGTCCAGCCAGACCATGGCCAGCAGGAAGGCGACCCCCACGGCCGTCAGCACCGCTGAGCGCCCGAAGGTCCCGGCGATGTCGGCCGCGCCGATGGCCACGACCCCGGCGGCGATCAGGCCAAGCTGGCCCCAGGCGACGCCCTGGCCCCGCTGGCCGTCCTGGCCCTTGGGCAGCATGGCGAAGGCGGCGATGGCCACGGCGACGGCCTGGACGGCGAAGAACCAGAAGACCCCGCGCCAGTTCCCGGCGTCGGCGAAGACCCCGCCGATCATGGGCCCCACCAGGCTGGCGATCCCCCAGACCCCGGTGATGGCGGCATAGACCCGGGGCAGCAGGCGGTTGGGGAAGAGCAGGCCGATGGCCACCGCGCAGAAGCCGGTGACCCAGCCGCCGCCGATCCCCTGGAGCAGGCGGCCGATCAGGAAGCTGGCCATGTCGGGGCCTGCGGCGCTGAGGGCGCAGCCGAAGGCGTAGAGGAGGGCCGCGCAGGCGGTGGCGCGGCGCAGTCCGTAGCGCTGGGCCAGCAGGCCCGAGCTCGCGCCCGCCAGGACCGAGCCCAGCAGGTAGCCCGCCGTGGCCCAGCCGAAATAGGCGTAGCCGCCGAGGTCGGCGCCGACGCTGGGCATGATGGTGGCTGTCACCAGGCTGTCGGCGGCGCCCAGCCAGACCCCCAGGCAGATCAGGGCGAACAGCGGCAGCCGGCCGTCGGCGACGACGTCGGACCAGCTTCCGTCCTGGGCTTGGGCAGGTTCCATTTCGACAGGCTCAACAGGGCGAATGCAGGCCTGACTAGACGGGGCCATGGAGATTTGCAATAGAATGATTGTCAAATGCGAAGCACGCCCGACGACCTGCTGTTCCAGATCAAGACCCGGGGTCCCAGCCGGACCCTGGAGCTTGCCGGCGCGCTCGCGATCAGCCGGCAGGCGGCGCTGCAATCCCTGGAGAAGCTGGCCGCCGAGGGGCTGGTGGAGCACGCCACGGCGCGGGCCGGGGTGGGGCGGCCCCGGCGGTCCTGGTCCCTGACCGCCAAGGGGCATGGCCGCTTCCCCGACACCCACGCCCAGATGACCGTGGACCTGATCGAGGCGGTGCGGGCCGAGTTCGGCCCCGCCGTGCTGGACCGGCTGATCGCGCGGCGCGAGCGGGTGGTGGCGGACGGCTACCGGGCCGCCCTGCCGGACGCAGGCCTGGAGGCCAGGCTCGCCAAGCTGGCCCAGCTGAGGGCCGCCGAGGGCTATATGGCGCAATGGAGCCTGCAGGCGGACGGGTCCTACCTGCTGATCGAGAACCACTGCCCGATCTGCGCGGCCGCGGCGGCCTGCCAAGGCTTCTGCCGCGCCGAGCTTTCCCTGTTCCAGATGCTGCTGGCGCCGGCCCGGGTGGAGCGGCTGGAGCACATCCTGGCCGGCGCGCGACGATGTGCCTACCGGATCATGGTCTAGCTCGCCGAACCTTCGGTGAAGCTCGGCGTTGGGGTCGTGAGGGACCACCTCCAAGGACATAAGAATGAAAAACCTGCTCGCCGCCGCCGCCGTCGCCACCCTGGCCCTGGCGCCCATCGCCGCCCACGCCGAGCCCGGGGGCCATGGGCAAGGCCACAAGAAGGACAAGGGCCATCAGGACTCTCGCCACGACAATGGCGGCGCCTGGACCCCGCCGGGCCTGGCCAAGAAGCCGGGCGGCATGCCCCCCGGCCAGTACAAGAAGCACTATCGCCAGGGCCAGAGGCTGCCCTCCTCCTATGTGAAGCCGTCCTACTATGTGGCCGACCCCAGCGCCTATCGCCTGAGGACCGCGCCGGCCGGCTATCGCTGGGTGCAGGTGGATAACCAGTACTACCTGGCCCAGACCCGCACCGGCCTCATCTCCGAAGTCGTCTCCGCCCTGGTACGCTAGGGTCAGGCGCGCGCTGGGCGCGTCCCGGCGCGCTGCGCCTTACTTCGACGCCGCCCCCGGCAGCCGGAACTCCGGCGACCAGTGGGTGGCGGTGCCCGCGGTCACGTACCAGCAGATCACCAGGGCGCAGATGATCGCGCCCGGCACGTGGCTGTTGGTGCGGCGATAGGTGAAGGCGGCGATCACGCCCACCATGGCCAGCAGGGGCACGAACTGGATGGCCACGATGGTGTTCAGCGGCTGCTGCGGCACGGCCAGCAGGCCGGTGGTCAGCAGGCTGCCGTACTGGATGGCCAGCAGCAGGACAAAGCCCAGGCTCATGGCCAGGGCCGCGGTCAGGTAGGCGCGGCCCGCCCCCTCGCCGCGCACCGCCAGGTTGGCGTGCAGGGCCCGCAGGGACACCAGGAAGAACAGTGTCCACAGCGGCAGATAGGCCAGCGCCATCACGGCGTGGGCGCCGTCCAGGGGCTTCAGCCCCAGGACCCAGAACCGGTAATCTACCTGGAACGCCGCATCGACGGCGGCCAGCGACAGGTAGCCCACCGCCACGGTGGCCACGGCGATGGCGATGGCGCGCGGCCAGTCGGTGGTGAAGCCGCCCTTGCCGCCCTTGAGGAACAGGCTCAGCCCCAGGGTGAGGACCGCGTTGAGCAGGGCCCAGACCAGCAGCTGGTTGGTGATGAACTGCGGGAACAGCTTCATGGGGAAGAACAGGTTCCCGATCTCCATGAAGGTGAAGAAGGTGGCGGCCGGGACCACGGCGGTCAGCATGGCCGCCAGCCACCACCTGCCGCCGCGCTCGGTCCCGGGGGGCTCGGCCGGCCGCGCCATGGCGGCGAACACGGGCAGGCGCAGCAGCGCCTGGAAGGTTCCGAGCAGCAGGATGACAAAGCCCAGGAAGCCCACGCCGGTGCCGACCTCCTTCCAGATCCAGATCTGATCGCCCGGCGGCAGGGGCCGCGCGGCGCCTGAGAGCTGCGCCTGGAACCAGTCCACGGCGTGGCCGACCCCGGCGGAGGAGAAGTGCTCCCACGGGTGGGTGATGGGGGGATTGTGCAGCACGCGGGCGGTCCCGGCGGCCGGGTCGCCATAGATGCGGCCCTCCACCACGGGGCCCGTTGACCCGAACATGGCCTGCAGGGATTTCGAGGTCTCCACGTCGCCGCCCTTGGCCACCTGCCACATGAGGGGAGCGAACTCGTCGTACTGGCCAAACACGATGGAAAGGTTGCGTAGTTGCCCCTTCGCCGCTGCGCCGAACACCGCCCCGATGGCCGGCGTCGAGCCCTCCAGCACCACGGCCTTGTAGCCGTCCGGCGCCGACTCGGCGGCCGCCACCACGGGACCGCCCCCCAGGCTGTGGCCCTCCAGGCCGATATTGGCGGCGTCCACGAAGGCCAGGCCGCGCAGGTGGCGCAGGGCGGCCGGCCCCCCAAAGCCCTGCTGGCCGACGGCGGCGCCGGACCCGCCGTGCCCGGTCATGTCCATGGCCAGCACCACGAAGCCCCGCCGCGACAGCTCGATGGCGAAGGCGCTCTGCATCTCGCGGGTGTTGATATAGCCGTGGCTGGCCAGGATCGCGGGCGCTGGCGTCGCCGCCGTGGCAGAGGCCGGGCGGTAGAGCAGCCCGCTCATGACCACCCCCTTGTCGCCCGGAAACCGCACATCGGTGACCGTGACGCCGTTCGTGGTCTGGATGGCATGGGCGAGGATGGAGCCCGCCAGGATCAGGATCAGGCCAAGAGCCAGCAGCAGGTATTTGCGCAGCATCGTCGCCTCCCCAGACGGTTGTTGGGGAGACTATGGCGGTGGCGGGGGTGATCCGTCCATGGTGAGCGGCGCCAGGCGCAGTGGTCAGCCAGAGGCGGTCCCCCGCGATCGCCCCGGGCTGGAGAGATGACCGGCGGACCGGAGGCTCGGTGAGGAGGTCTCAGCGCCAGATCCACGTCGCGGAGGCCGCGTAGATCGCGATGCCGAGGGTCAGATTGAACGGAAACGTCACTGCCAGGGAGGAGGTCACATAGACCCCCGCATCCGCCTGCGGCGCCGCGAGCCGCATCGCCGCGGGGACGGCGATGTAGGAGGCCGATCCGGCCAGGATCGCCAGAAGCGCCCCGTCGCCAACGGCGAGACCCGCCCATCGGGAGACAAGGAGGCACAAGACCGCAGACAGCACCGGAAACCCTATGGCGAAGCCGAGGAGAGGGGGCGTCAGTTTCCGCCCGCCAACCATCAACCTGCGGGCCGCGACCAGACCCGTATCGAGCAGGAAGAAGCAGAGGGCCCCTTGAAACAGCGGACCGACGAAGACGTCGAGCTTGGCCAGGCCTGGCGGTCCCGAAACCAGGCCCACCATGAAGCTGCCAAGCAGCATGACGGTGGCGGCGCCGAACACGACTTCCCTCATGATCCCGGCCTGCCCCAAGGCGCCGCCCGGGCGACCCGAAGGTCCCGCGGCGGAGCGATTCAGCAGCAGCAGCGCCGTCAGGATGGCGGGCGCTTCCATAAGGGCAAGGACCGCGGCCATGTAGCGCCCCGGCGCCAGGCCCTGTGCGGCCAGGTAAGCCTCTCCCGCGGCGAAGGTGACGACCGAGACCGAGCCGTAAGTCGCCGCATGGGCGCAGATCGTCGCGTGGTCGAGACGCGAGATTTTCTTGAGGACGACGTAGGCGACGAGCGGCAACAGCGCGCTGAGCGCGACGCCGAGGCCGGCCGCCACCAGGAAGTCGCCGTCCAGGCCGGCCGTCCTGGCCTCCGCCCCGCCTTTGAACCCGATGCACAGCATCAGATAGAGCGCCAACGACTTGGCCACCGGTTCCGGCACGGCGAGGTCTGATCGCGCAAAGGCCGCGCCGGCCCCGAGCAGGAAGAACAGAACCGCCGGGGTCGTCAGCAACGCGAGGCCGGGCACGGTTTCGAGCATGGGGCGCCTTTCAAGAGTTGGGGCGCGCTCTTTGGCCTCGACCTAGACCTCACTCCAGTTTATTTCAGTCATGGTCGACATAACGAATGATTATGAAGTGCCAAACCGTCTCGTGAACCTCGACCTGGAGCTGCTGCGCGCCTTCGTCGCCGTGGTGGAGACCACCAGCTTCACCCGGGCCGCGGCGCTGTTGGGACGGACCCAACCGGCCGTAAGCCTGCAGATCCGACGCCTGGAAGGCCAGCTCCGCGCGCCCCTCATCGACCGGACCGGCAAGTCCATCAGCCTGACCCTCGAAGGCGCCGGCCTGCTGCCGCAGGCTCGCCGGCTGCTCCGCGTGAATGACGAGATAGTCGCGAGCCTCGGTGAGGGCGACCTCGAAGGCGAAGTGCGGTTCGGCGCGCCCGAGGACATCGCCACGCTGCATCTGCCCGCAATCCTGGCCGGCTTTGCGCGCAGTCATCCGCGCATCACGCTCGCTGTGACGGCGGACTACACGGCGAACCTTCTGGACCAGCTGTCGCGCGGCCTGCTGGATCTGGCGCTTATCAAGCGAGAGCCCGTCGGTCCTGAGCTCGGGGTTCGCGTCTGGCGTGAGCCGCTGATGTGGGTGGCGCAGGACGCCGCAAGCCTTGAGAGGCAGCCCCTGCCGTTGATCATAGCCCCCGCGCCGGACATCTATCGCAAGCGAGCCCTGGCGGCCTTGCAGCAGGCCGATATTCCCTTCCGCGCGGCCTTCACCTCCCCCAGCCTCGCCGGCCAGATGGCGGCCCTGAGGGCGGGCCTGGGTGTGGGCGTGCTTCCGCTCGCCATGGCGCCGCGCGAGCTCATCGTCATCGGTGAACCGCTCCCCAAGCTCGCGGACAGCGAGATCGCCCTGGTCACCGCGCGCGGCGCGACCGACGGCCCCGCAAAGCTGTTGGCCCAGGAAGTCCTGCGCACCCTCGAGCGGGGCGCGACGGGACCCTGACCCCGCCCAGGCCACGGCCGCGTCGGGCGCTCAATTCCAAGGTCCATAAGCGAGCCTTATGGGCTTCATCGCGCATTCTCATTGGCGATCGGGAGCCGGATTTGAGATTCTCCTGATGCGGCCCGGGCCCCTCTGACGATCATCGTGATCGTGATGTCGGATCGCATCGGGTGCGCTCGATGATGGGGTCCGGTTTCTCTCTCCCAGTCGAACACCGACGCGCCAGCGTCGAGCGCGCCCTCCTCGAGAAGGAGTGGCTCCATGTTGTCCATCATACTTGCGCGGCTGCGTCGCCTGCGGCTGCTGGTGCAGGCCGCGCTCACCCCTCCCAGGGTCAGGCGCCAACGCCGCACGGTTCGCCGCGCCCACCAGGAGAAGCCTTCGGGCGCCGGGCTTTGGCGGTACAGCGGGCAGCCGACGCTGCGCCCCTCCATGTGGGGCCGCGCCCTCGCCCTTCAGCCGGTCAGGTCGCGCAGACGCTAACCCGCTATCCATCAAGAATCTGGACCGCTCAGGAGGCGCCCGTGACATTTGCCACCCAAAAGCATCGGACTCCCCCCGCCATCTCGGCGACCGACGTCTGGACTCCAGGCGACGAGGTCGAGATGGATGCCCTCATCGCGGCCTGCGCCCTCGTGGCTCAGGCTGATGGCTGGGTCACACCGGATGAACGCCAGCGCACGGTCGAACGCATGCGCAGATCGCCGGCTGTCGCCGTGTTTGGCGTTCAGGAGGTCCTGTTGGGCTTCGAGAGCCTCAACGAACGCTTTGATCGGGATCTCGAAGATGGCGTCGCGGCGGCCGAGGCAGCCGTGCGACGTCTCGCTGGTCGACAGGGCCCCTCGCGGTTGCTGGTTGAGACCGCCTGCGCGGTCGCCGAGGCTGACGGGGGCTTCGACGCCGAAGAGCGCGATGTCGTCCTGCGGCTCTGCGACCTGCTGGATCTAGAGCCTGCCACGTTCGAAATCGTGGCGGATCAAGGTCGTCAGCCATGAGGATCGGACCTCCCGCCATACCTTACTGGACTGCGGCCATGGCCGCCCAGCTGACTCAGACCGTTGGTCAGGCCGCAGGTCATCGCAGTGTTTCGACCGAGCGTCCGGTCGAGCCTGTCAACACCGTCAGTGACCACACGACCTTGCGTCGCGTGAGTCCGCACACGTTCGACATCCGCGTCTGATCACCGACGCGCCCCGGAGACTTCATGGACTTTCTGACTCAGGACTTTCTGTCAAAGCCGGTGTGGATGTGGGCGAGCTTCCTCGCACTCGTCGTCGTGCTGCTGGTGCTCGATCTCGGTGTTCTGCACCGAAAACACCGCGAAATCGGCGTCCGCGAAAGCCTGCTGATGTCGCTTGGCTACCTGACGCTCGGTGTCGGCTTCGGGGGATGGGTCTGGTTCACGCTCGGCGCCCAATCCGGCATCGAATACCTGACCGGGTTCGTGGTCGAGAAAAGCCTGGCGATGGACAACGTCTTCGTCATCGCGATGATTTTCGGATACTTTGCTATTCCCCAGAAGTATCAGCACCGGGTGCTGTTCTGGGGTATCCTTGGCGTCATTATTCTTCGCGCCATCATGATCGCCGGCGGCGCCGCGCTGGTCGCGGAGTTCTCCTGGCTCCTGTATGTCTTTGCGGTCTTCCTGATCGCGACCGGCGTGAAGATGATCGCCATGGCCGACAAGTCTCACAGCCTGGGGGATAACCCGCTGCTGCGCTTCCTGCGCCGCCGACTGCGAGTCACTGACGAGCTGCATGGAGAACGCTTCTTCGTCAGGCTGCCGGATCAGAAAACCGGCCGTCCCGCGACCTATGTGACGCCCGTGTTCATGGCGCTGCTGTTCATCGAGGTCGCCGACGTGATCTTCGCGGTGGACTCGGTGCCGGCGATCTTCGCGATCACCACGGACCCCTACATCATCTACACCTCCAACATCTTCGCGATCCTTGGCCTGCGGGCGCTGTATTTCGCCCTCGCGGCCATCATCCATCGCTTCGCCTATTTGAAGCAGGCTCTGGCTGTGCTGCTGATCTTCATCGGCTCGAAGATCTTTGTCGCCGACCTGCTGGGATGGACGAAGTTCCCGCCCGCCATCTCCTTGGGTGTCACCTTCGCCATCCTCGCCACAGGCGTCATCTGGTCGCTCTGGCGAACCCGGCCGGGGGTCGCTGCAGCAACCCCACCCGCTGCTTAGTCCTAACCCTTGAAGGGAGCTTCCCATGGAAAAGTTGAATCCGACCCTGGACCAGGCCCTGACCCGGCCCAACATGGCGATCGACGCCGGGCTGCGGGGGTTCATGCTGGGCGTCTACAACAAGATGGCCCTTGGCCTCCTGGTCTCGGCGGGCCTGGCCTGGGGCACCTCCGCCTGGGCGCCGGCGCGCAACGCCCTGTTCGTCGTCTCGGACGGGCGTCTCTCGGGCTACACCCTGGCGGGAACGATCCTCGTGTTCGCACCGCTCATGGTCCTGCTGGGCTCGGCCTTCCTGATGCGGAACGCGTCCGCGAGGACCGCTAGCGCCCTCTACTGGACGGTCGTAGCGCTGATCGGCGCATCGTTCGGCGCGCTGGCCTTGCGGTACACAGGTCAGAGCTTGGCCTCGACCTTTCTGGTCACCGCCACGGCCTTTGGCGCGCTTAGCCTCTATGGCTACACCACAAAGCGTGACCTGACCGGCGTCGGCGCTTTCCTGATCATGGGCGTCGTCGGTCTGCTCATCGCCAGTCTGGTCAACCTCGTGCTGCAGTCATCGCTGTTGATGCTGATGATCAGCGGCATTGGTGTGCTCATTTTCGCTGGTCTGACCGCCCATGACACCCAACGCCTGAAGCTGACCTACTACCAGCTCGGTGGCGACAAGGCCGCGCTAGGCTCCGCTACAAGCTTTGGGGCGCTGAGCCTCTACCTCGACTTCGTGAACCTGTTCCAGTTTCTGCTGACTTTCCTCGGTCAGCGGCGCTGACGCCTTTTCTTGGGAGACCAAGCTATGCCGCTGCTACTGTGCACGAACGACAACGCCGCGATGTCGACCGTTAACCGCGACGGGGTCGAATTCGACATGTGGCCCACCTGTCGTGGCGTCTGGCTAGACCGCGGCGAACTGGAGAAACTTATAACCTCCGGAGAGGCGCCAGGGCGTCCGGCGCCATCTGCGCTCGGGTATCAGCGACCAGCGACCAGTGAATACCGTTCGGAGAACCCAGGCCGATACGACCGCGACGACGACGGCTATCGCAAGAAGAAGCGTCGCGACATCTTCGAAATTTTTGATTGATGCCCCGTCCATGACTCTGCCGTCCCAGCACGACCGCCTCGTCCTGAGGCGACCGGACGATTGGCATGTCCATCTGCGCGACGGCGATGTGCTGTCGGCTGTCGCGTCCTACACGGCGCGGCAGTTCCGGCGCGCCATCGTCATGCCAAATCTCGTTCCACCGATCTTGACCGTTGCGGCTGCTGAAGCCTATCGCGAGCGGATCAAGCAGGCTGTCGATCCCGCCTTGAGGTTCGACCCGCTGATGGTCTGCTACCTCACCGATGAGGCCGACCCCGGCGAAATAGCCCGAGGCTTCGCCAGAAAGGTGTTCGCCGCCTGTAAGCTCTATCCGGCGCACGCCACAACGAACGCGGAACACGGTGTCACCGATATCTACAAGGTGTTTCCCGTCCTGGAGCGCATGCAGCGCATCGGCATGCCCCTTCTGGTACACGGTGAGGTCACAGACCCGACCATCGACATCTTCGATCGCGAAGCTGTCTTCATTGAGCGGGTTTTCTCCAAAATCAACGTCGCCTTCCCAGGGCTCAAGACGGTTTTCGAGCACATCACGACGGCGGACGCGGTCTCGTTTGTCATCGGCGGCGGACCAAATCTTGCGGCGACGATCACTCCCCATCACCTCAGAATGAACCGCAATGCGATGTTTGAGGGCGGGGTCCGACCGCATCACTATTGCCTGCCTGTGCCGAAGCGCGAGTCGCACCGTCTCGCGCTTCGGCGCGCGGCGACGTCGGGATCACCGAAGTTCTTCCTGGGCACGGACTCTGCGCCACATTCGGTCATGCAGAAGGAATCGGCATGTGGTTGCGCCGGCATCTTCAACGCCCCGTTTGCGATCGAGAGTTACGCCATGACCTTCGAAGAGGAAGGGGCTCTGCATCGCCTTGAGGGGTTTGCATCTGAGTACGGACCGGCCTTCTACGGCCTTGCTCCAAATAGCGATCAGATCGTTCTCGAACGGCGACCGGTCGATGTGCCCGCGAAGCTCATGGAAGCGTCGGAGGAGTTCGTCCCATTTCATGCCAGCGAGACGCTGCCCTGGCGCTTTGCAGGCCTCGCAGAGCAAAGGGGCTTGCGAACAAGACGCGAAGCAGGTCTGGCGCTCCCCGGGCGGGAAGCAGAGACGAACGGTCAAGCTGGCTGACCTGTCCCCTTCCTCCTCCAGCCGTCTGGCGAATCAACAGCTCACAGAACTCGGGCTTTGCCCGAAAGTCGCAGGAACGGCCGCAGATAGTCCTGCGGTGGAGGTTGCATCTGGAACAGCTTGGCCATCGTATCGATTGGGCGTCGGAGCGCAGGCCTCGCCAGAGGCCGCGTGCGCCCGCGCCCAGAGTTCAGGAGTGGAGACCCGGTGACCAAGACGCCTGTCGATGACGCGCCCGACGCGCAGCCGGTTTCCGCGAGGATCCGCGCCCGGCTGAAGGCCTCCAAGAAGCGCTTCCACGCCAATGACAACATCTCCGCCTTCCTGGAGCCCGGGGAGCTTGAGGCGCTGCTGGCCGAGGTGGAGGGGAAGTTCAAGGGCGTGCTCGACAGCCTGGTGATCGACACCCAGAGCGATCACAACACCCAGGAGACCGCCAAGCGGGTCGCCAAGATGTACCTGACCGAGGTGTTTCGAGGGCGCTACGCCCCGGCCCCGCCGGTCACCGAGTTCCCCAACGCCGAGGCCCTGAACGAGCTGATGATCGTGGGCCCGATCACCATCCGCAGCGCCTGCAGCCACCACTTCTGTCCGATCATGGGCAAGCTGTGGGTGGGGTTGATGCCCAATGAGCACTCCAACCTGATCGGCCTGTCGAAATATTCCCGCCTGGCCGAGTGGGTGATGTCACGGCCGCAGATCCAGGAGGAGGCCATCACCCAGATGGCCGACCTGCTGATGGAAAAGGTGCGCCCCGACGGCCTGGCCGTGGTGATGGAGGCCGATCACTTCTGCATGCACTGGCGCGGCGTGAAGGACAACGAGACCATGATGATCAACAGCGTCATGCGCGGCTCCTTCCTGAAGGACCACAACCTGCGCAGCGAGTTCCTCTCGCTGCTGAAGCACCGGAGCTGAGGATGCTCGTTCGCTGCCTGTACGCCAGCCGCCCGTCGGCCGCTCTCCAGGGTCCCGGCCTGGACCTGATCCTGGAGCAGTCGCGAAAGAACAACCCCGCCCTGGGGATCACCGGCCTGCTGTGTGTGTCTGAAAACCTGTTCATCCAGGTGATCGAGGGCGGCCGCGACGAGGTCTGCGAGCTGTTCAACGCCCTCGTCCGGGACGACCGCCACCAGCAGGTGCGCCTGCTGACCTATGAGGAAATCTCCGAGCGGCGGTTCGGCAACTGGACCATGGGCCATGTGAGCATCGCCAAGCTCAACCCCGCCCTGTTGCTGAAGTACTTCAAGCGCGTGGAGCTGGACCCCTTCGACTGCTCGGGCGCGGCGACCATGGCCCTGCTGGGGGAGATGGTGGCCACGGCCGCGATCCTCAACCGGCCCGAGTGACGGAATACAGCCCCTCGATGAGACTGCTCGGCGTGTGGGCGCTCTGCGGCTCGCCAGTTAGCGCGGCGTCGTAGAGCCTGCGGAGATGGTCAGCGCCACCGGGGCGGCGACCTCGTTGCGGCGCAGGAAGGACGGGGTCCAGGGCGGGTCGTAGAACCAGGCGGTGGGCGGGCCGGTGGCCTTCCAGCCCTGGCCTGCGAGGGCGCTGGCGAGCTGGCCGGTGCGGCGCGCCACCGCCGGGCCGCTGCGCGAGCCGGAGAACCGCAGGACCGCGTAGTCCTGGGCCGGCAGCTCGACGATTGAGACCTTGTCGCTGGTGGGGACCGGCAGGGTGGCCCGCGTGTAGCGGGCCGGCATGATGAACTGCACCTTCCAGGACCCCGCCCCGTCGGCGGTCTGGGTCACCGGGGCGGTCATGGCGATGGTCTGGGAACCGCCCGCAGCGCTCTGGGCCACTGGCGCGGTCATGGCGATGGAGGACTTGGCGGTGTTGGCGCCGAAGATGTAGCCGGCCACCGCCTCGAAACCAGCGCTGCGCGCCGCCGTGGCTGAACCCGACACGGTGGCTTCTGCGGCGAGCCGAGGGCCGTAGTGGCGAACCTCCAGGTCTCCGAGCCGCTCGACAACGGTGTAGCGCGGCTGTTCGGTCCCCGCGCGGATCCCCACCAAGGCGCCCAGGCCCCCCAGGATCGCCGCGCCCAGTTCAAACGCATTGGCCATCTGCCCGTCTCCTCGTCTGTGACCAGCTACGGAGCCGGCCCCACCGTGGATGCGTCCGGAGCCTCCACCAACTCACCATAGGCGCGCCAGGTGGCGAGGCCGAGCCAGGGGAAGACGATCACCAGGGCCAGGAAGCCGGTGAGGATGGTCGACAGGGTAAGGGCCGCGATCAGCAGGGCCCAGACGATCATCGGTCCGAAATTGGCGGCCACGGCGCGGAAGCTGGTGATGGTGGCGGCGAAGACGCTGGTCCCCCGGTCCAGCAGCATGGGGGCCGAGACCACCACCAGGCAGTAGGTGAGGAAGGCGATGGCCCCGCCGATCAGGGAGCCGACGATCAGCATGCGCTGACCCTCCGGCGTGGTGAGCGCGAAGGCCGCCAGGGTCTCCACCGTGCGGTAGATGACCCAGGTCGACAGGCCGTAGACGATCTGGGCGATCTGCAGCCAGAAGAAGAAGATCATCAGCAGGGCCAGGCCCAGGATGGCGACGTCGGCCGAGAGCGCCCGGGGCACGAACAGCATGCGGGCCAGGGTTGGGCGCTCGCCACGGGCCAGCAGGGCGCCGGCCTCGTAGAGCCCCATGGCCAGCATGGGCGCTACGAAGACAAAGCCGCAGGTCAGGGCGAAGACCCAGAAGGCGCCGCCGGTGGCCACGAAGCTCAGGGTCATCCACACACTGAAGGCCGCCAGCGCCAATCCGTAGGCCAGGAGAGGCGGCCAGGCGCGCCAGAGATCTTTCCAGGCGCCCCCCAGCCAGCGGAACGGCGCGGCCATGCCGATCCGCCTCACCCGCGGCAATCCGCCCGATGACGTCATGGTCCCTCCCCCGCACGCTGGCGTCGTTGCACCGCGGCCCTCCCAGGGTCGGGTGTGGAGGGCCCCGGCCGCATTGAGCCAGATCAAAGTTCGTCATCGCCCCGCGGTCCGCGCGCTCAAACTTGCGCCACCGGCGACATTCCTGCGTCCACTCGACGCTTTTCCGTCTCCGTTCCGACGTCCAAAGCTGCTAGGGAGCGGTCAAGACGGCCGGGCTGGCCGCGGCCGCCCGGCTGGGCGGGAGTTTCGGGAGGGACGCAGGGCCGATGGCCGCACCAGGCATCGCCATTCGAGGACAACGGAGCCTGCTGCGGCAGATCCGCGAGGCGCTGGCCGGCGGCGGGCCCGCGCAGTCACGCCTGGACATGGTGGTGCGCATCATCGCGCGCTCGATGGTGGCCGAGGTCTGCTCGCTCTACATGCGCGGCGGCGCCAACGACATGGAGCTGTTCGCCACCGAGGGCCTGGACCCCACCGCTGTCCACGTCACCCGGCTGAAGCCCGGCGAGGGCCTGGTGGGCGAGATTCTTCGCCTGGGCCGGCCGCTGAACCTGTCGGACGCCCCCAACCACCCAGCCTTCTCCTACCGCCCCGAGACCGGCGAAGACCCGTTCCACGCCTTCATGGGGGTGCCCCTGCTGCGCGGCGGGCGGGTGATCGGCGTGCTGGTGGTCCAGAACCGCACCGAGCGGGTCTATTCCGACGACGAGGTCGAGGACCTGCAGATCGTCGCCATGGTGCTGGCCGAGATGGTGGCCAGCAGCGAGCTGGCCAGCGAAGGCGCGCTGAAGAACGCCGAGCTGGTGCCCCACCGCCCCGAGCGGCTGAAGGGCGCCAAGTTCGCCGACGGCCTGGCGCTGGGCGTCGTGGTCCTGCACGAGCCGCCGGTGGCGACCTCCAAGCTGCTGAGCGACGACGTGGCGGCCGAGGAGATCCGGCTGTCCACCGCGGTCGCCAGCCTGCAGGCCCAGATCGACCAGATGCTGGACGGCCAGCACGGGCTGGTTGAAGCCAGTTATGAGGTGCTCGACACCTACCGGATGTTCGCCCACGACCGCGGCTGGAACCGCAGCCTGGAGGACGCGGTGCGCAACGGCCTGACCGCCGAGGCGGCGGTGGAGCGAGTGCGTTCCGAGCACCGCGCCCGCCTGGGCCAGGCCCGCGACCCCTATCTGCGCGAACGGCTGCACGACCTCGAAGACCTCAACGACCGGCTGCTGCGCCACCTGTCGGGCGAAGGTCACAAAACCCGCGAACTGCCCCAGGGCGCCATCCTGATCGCCCGCAACCTAGGCCCCGCCGACCTGCTGGAATACGACCGCACCAAGCTGAAGGGCCTTTTGCTGGAGGAAGGCTCGGCGGCGAGCCACGCGGCCATCGTGGCGCGCGCGCTGGACATCCCCTGCGTGGGGCGGCTGGCGGGCCTGCGGGACAAGGTGTCGGAGGGCGACACCGTCATCGTCGACGCCGAGACCGGCGAGGCCTATCTGCGGCCCCGGCCCGACGTCATCAAGGCGCTGCAGGCCAGACTTGAGGTGCGCACCCAGCGGCGGGCGGAATTCGCCAAGCTGCGCGACACCCCGGCCTTCACCCGCGACGGCGCCAAGATCACCCTGCTGATGAACGCAGGCCTGGACGTCGACCTGGACATCCTGGCCGAGACCGGGGCGGAGGGCATCGGCCTGTTCCGCACCGAGTTCCAGTTCATGGTGGCCGAGGAGATGCCGCGCTTCAACGCCCAGACCGCCCTCTATGGCCGGGTCATGGACGCGGCCGGCGACCTGGCGGTGACCTTCCGGACGCTCGACCTGGGCGGGGACAAGGTGCTGCCCTATCTAGAGGCCGAGCGGGAGGACAATCCAGCCCTGGGCTGGCGGGCGATCCGCATGGGCCTGGACCGGCCGGCCCTGCTGCGGCTGCAGCTGCGGGCGCTGATCGCCGCCGCCAGAGGCCGGCCGCTGCGGATCATGTTCCCGCTGGTGGCCAATGTGGACGAGTTCCGGGCGGCGCGCGCCCTGGTGGACCACGAAATCGCCTGGGCCCAGCGGCGGGGCCGCGCGGCGCCCTCGCGGCTGGAGGTGGGGGCCATGATCGAGGCGCCGTCGCTGATCTGGCACCTGGACGCCCTGCTGCCGATGACCGACTTCGTCAGCGTTGGGACCAACGACCTGATGCAATACCTGTTCGCCGCCGACCGGGGGAACCCGCGCGTGGCCGACCGCTACGACTTCCTGTCCCCGCCGGCGCTTCGGGCCCTGCAGCAGATCCAGCAGGCCTGCGCCGAGACCGGCACCCCGGTCTCGGTCTGCGGCGAGATGGCCGGCCGGCCCCTGGAGGCCTTCGTCCTGGTGGCGCTCGGCTTCGAGCGGCTGTCCATGCCGCCGGCGGGCCTGGGGCCAGTGAAGCAGATGGTGCTGTCCTGCGACCGCGAGGCGGCCCGGCGTGGGGTTTCAGCCCTGATCAAGAGCTCGGCGGGCTCGATCCGCAACGAGATCGAGACCCTGGCGCGCAAGACCTCCGTCGCCATCTAGACGCGCGACGCGACGCGGGTTTAGGCTCTCCCCTCCAGTTGGAGGACTCATTGGTGGCCACAGACAGCTGACCGGGCGGCGCCCAGCGCGCCTCGCTTTCCCGATCATTGCTCTCATTCGAGCCCGCGCCCGTGTGCGCCGGTTCCGACCACGGATATTCCATGCCCCAATCCCACACCCCGGCGCGCGAGGGCGCGACCCCCTATGCCGACCTCAACGGCGTGCTCCACCAGCTTGTGACCCGCGCCCAGGCCGTGCTCGGCGGCAACTTCGTGGGGGCCTATCTGCAGGGCTCCTTTGCGGTGGGCGACGCCGACGAACAGAGCGACGTCGATTTCCTGATCGTCACCGCCCGCGACGTGCCGCTCGCCCAACAGCCCGCCCTGCAAGCCACGCATGCCGAGCTCTTCAAGCTGCCCTCGCCCTGGGCGCAGCATCTGGAGGGCTCCTATGCGCCGGCCGCCGTCCTGCGGCGCTGGAGCCCCGAGCCTCGCGACCCTCCGGGGGAGCCGCGCGCGCCGGGCTGGGCCGATCCGGGCATGGCCGACATGCCGGCCCGGGCCTATCCGTTCCTCTATCTCGACAACGGCGCCAGCCGCCTGGTGCGGTCCGAGCACGACAACAGCCTGGTGGTGCGCTGGTGTCTGCGGGAGAAGGGCATCGTGCTCGCCGGCCCTCCGCCCGACCAGCTGGTGGACCCCGTGACGCCCGACGCCCTGCGGGCGGAGATTCGCACCCTGTTCCGCCGGGTGACCACCCTGTGGCTGGGCGGGTCGGTGGCCATCGACGCCAACTGGTTGCAGGCGTTCATCGTCACCCAGTACTGCCGGATGCTGCACAGCCTGGAGACCGGGACGGTGACCTCGAAGAAGGCCGCCAGCGCCTGGGCCAAGGGGCGGCTCGATGCGAAATGGGCGGGGCTGATCGACCGGTCTTGGGCCATCGGGCGATCGGTGCTGGCCCACAAGCTGGCGCCCGCCGATCCGCAGGCGGTGACGGAGACCCTGGCCTTCATCCGCTACGCTGTGAAGTGGGAGGCGATGGCGGGGTCCGCCACCAAGGGCGCGCACGGCGCCTCGCGGCCCCGCTGGCAGGACGCGGGCGGGCGTACGCGCGGCGGCCAGTCGGCGCCCTCCCCCATCCGGCCGGGTGGCCGGGGACGGCGGGGTTAGCCGGCGGCTGGGGGCCCGGGCGGCGCCGGGAACGCCAGGGGCGCCACGGCGGCCCCCGGCGATCCGGCCACGGCGGCGCGATAAATCGCGTCGCCGACCGGACTGTAGGTGATCGCCTCCGTCACCAGCAGGGAGCCGATCATCGCAGCGACGCCCCAGCTCCAGGCCGGATGCGCGCGGCCGCTGCGACGCTTGTCGAACCACATCCCCGCCAAGGGGAAGATCAAGCACACCACAAGGGTCGCCTCCCAGGCCCAGGGCGCGAGCAGGGGCATAGGCAGCAATCGCCCGAAGCCTGGGCCAAGCAAGATCGACATCGCGCAGAAATGCAGGCGGCGGTGCCAATCGGTCTGCCTGCGCATCAGGATCGCGGCGATGGTCAGGCCGGCGAAGGTCAGCAACGACACCGGGTCGAAGATCAGAAATTGCTGCGGCCGGAAGAAGAACGGCACGCCGCCGCGGCGCACGATCGCGAGCGTCACCGCGAACCCGAGGATCAGCATGGGCACCACCCAGGCCGCGGCGATCCAGCCAAGACGGCGGTGCAAGGCCGCCTGCCCCGTCGCCGCGAAAACGTTCTGCAGCAGATAGATCGCGACCCAACCCATGAACACGATCGCGTGGGCGTGAACGAGTGGCGGGGCGGAGAAGCTCGAGCGCCCCATCGCCAGTTGAACGGAGAACCCTGCGACGATCACCAGGGCCATTGCGGCGGCGCCCCGGACGAAAAAGCCCTCGTCCCGGCCGACCGGCGCGGGTGCGCCATCAGAAACTGCAGCCATCTCATCCCCCCCGGGACGCTGTCACGCCGGCCGATCAGCCCGGGCGGCTGCCGAGAATGTCGCAGCTTGTGGGCCCCGCGCCAAGTCTCGGAGAACCTTGTTCCATGGAATTAACCGACGGCGACGATCTCCACCTCGGCGCCCGCCAGCATGGCGGTGTCGCCGACGGACTTGCCCATCAGGGCGCGCGCCAGGGGGGAGACGTGAGACACCGTGCCCTGGGCCGGGTCGGCCTCGTCCTCGCCGACGATGCGGAAGGTCTGCCGGCGGCCGTCCTCGCGATCGATGGTGACGCCGCCGCCGAAGCGGACGGTGTCCGTGTCATCACTGGGCTCGATGAGCTGGGCGTTGGCGCGGCGGGCGGAATAGTAGCGCAGGTCGCGGGTGGCCCTGGCCATGGCGGTGCGGTCGGCCTCGATGCCGCCGGCGTGCTGGGCCGCCGCATAGTCGGCGCGCGCCTGGGCCAGGGCGGCGTCGATGAAGGCCAGGCCTTCCGGCGTCACCAGGTTCGGGTGCGGCGAGATCGGGCGGTCGGGGAGGTCGGCGGCGGTGGCCTCCGCATCCCCTTCCTTGGTGAACGCAACGCTCATGGATATTCCTTCAAGGTCCTGAGCGTCTAACGCGCCAGGGCGGGCTTCAGCTCTCGACCTTGAAGGTCAGGCCCGCCTTGTCCGACAGCCGCGTCACCAGCCGGTCGCCCAGAGCCGCGCCAGGCGTCCAGATACCGCCCGCCACGTCGGCGGCCTTCACGAGGGTGATGGCCGTCTCGGCGATGATCTTGGAGGTGGAGCCGTAGCCCGGGTCTTTGTCGCCATAGACCGAGACCTGAACCTTGCGGCCGTCCGGGGCGATGCCGATGAACAGGCAGTCGTAGAAACCAGCCTCCCGCTCTTCCTTGCTGGGGCCTTCACCCGGCTGCGGACCGCCCTCGGCGGGCATGTCGGCGAAGGCGGCGGGCGCCCTCGGATCGATGATCGACATCTCGTCATAGACGAAGTCAGTCCCGTAGGGGTGGCCCTGCAGCAGGTTGGAGCGGTGGACGTTCTTGGTGTTGATCGCCGCCATCATGAAGGGGCCGACGTCAGCGCCGACGTCGGGGTCGTGCTCCTGCTTGTTGCCAGGCGGCTGGGCCGGACCGGTGAAGCCCGGGGTCAGGGCGAAGGGGTTGATCATCAAGGCGAACAGGCTGGGGTCCTTTTGTAGCGCCGCCATGGTGGCGCGGCCCGAGGCCGCCGTGCCGCCCGACAGGCCGCCCAGCATCCGGCGCATCCGGCCCTTCACGCGGGGGACCATGGCGCCGAGTTTTTCCTTGGCGGTCTTCTGGGCGAAGTAGACGCCCAGCTCGAAGGGAATGGAGTCGAAGCCGCAGGAGAACAGGATGCGCGCGCCGCTCTGCTTGGCGGCGGCCTCATGCTTGCCGATCATCTCCGCCATCCAGTTGGGCTCGCCCGAGAGATCGAGATAGTCGGTCCCCTGGGCGGCGCACTCGGCCACCAGGTCCGAGCCATAGAGCTGGTAGGGGCCGACCGTGGTGAGGATCGCCTTGGCGCGGGAGACCATGGCCTTCACCGAAGCCGGGTCCGAGGCGTCGGCCACGATCAGGGGGGTGTCCTTGGGCGCGCCGATCTCGTCGCGGACCGAGGCCAGCTTGTCGGCGGAGCGGCCAGCCATGGCCCACTTCACGTCGCCGCCGACGCCGTACTGCTTGGCGAGGTACTCGGCCACCAGACGCCCGGTGAAGCCGGTGGCGCCATAGACGATGATGTCGAATTCGGCCTTGGGGTTCATGCGCCCACTTCCCTATTGAATTTGGCCGACCCTGCCGCGAACGCAGCGCCCAAGTAAACCCTCCCAGCCCGGGAGCCTCGGCCCGCCTGCAAATTAACTCCCCATGCAGACTGGCCGCCGGTAAGAGGAGGGCCCGAGCGAAGCGGACGAACCCAGGACATGCCCGAAGAGCCGCCTCCCGAAATCGCCGAACTCCTGGGCTGTGGCGGCAAGATTGAGGTCGCCGACATCGGCGCCGCGGCCATCGCCGAGACGCCGCCGTACAAGAAGCTGATCGACCTCGGACTTGCCCGGCTCAACGCCTTTGACGCCGACGTTCGGCAACACGACGAACTGAGGCGGATTTACGGGGGCGACCTCGCGCTTTTCACGCAGACCTCGGCGATGGCTCTGAGCAAATGCTTCACCTGGCCAGTCCTGCGTCAGGAATGACCTCCCTGCTGAAACCCTCCTCACCCGGCCTGGCCTTCTTCAACGGCTTTACCGCCTTCGGTGAGATTCACGGCTCCGAGCGGGTCGCCACCACCCGCCTCGACGCGGTGGAGCACCTGCCGAACCTCGACTATCTGAAGATGGATATTCAGGGGGCCGAGCTTCAGGTGCTTCAGCATGGCGTCGAACGGCTGCGGGACTGCTGCATGATCCAGCTGGAAGTGTCTTTCGTCCCGCTCTACGAGAACCAGCCATCGTTCGGCGAGGTCGACGTCTGGATGCGTGACCAAGGCTACATTCCGCACTGCTTCACCGATGTGAAACGCTGGTCGATCTCACCCGTGCGGCGCAGAAACAGCGACCGGGCTCCCTTCAACCAGCTGCTGGAGGCCGACATCGTCTACATGAAGGACTTCGCGCGGGTCGAGTCGTGGGACGATGAAATCCTGCGCCGAACAGCGCTGATCGCCCACTACTGCTACGACAGCTTCGACCTAGTGGGGCACCTCATCGCCAAGCTTCAAGACCGCGGAAGCCTGCCGCCCGGGAGCCTTAACCGCTATCTCGAGTTGCTGAACAAGAGCCGCCAACCGCAGGCTCAATAGGCAGGCCGCAAGCCAATTGAGCTGCGTCTCAAGGCCCAGACCCATTGCAGAGTCCGTCGTCGGACGGCAGAGAACGGACATAGCCTTTTTCATTTCAACGAACCTGAGATTCATTTCCAATGTCCGAGATCATTGTTCCGAGACAATTCCGCGGCCCACCCGTCACCGCCAACGGCGGCTATATCTGCGGCGTGCTCTCCAATGCGGTCGGCGGCCGCGGCAGCGCCATGCTGCGCAGCGGGGTTCCGCTGGATGTCCCCGTCACCCTCACCCCCGGTGAGGACGGCAGCGTGGTGCTGAGCAACGCCGAGGGCCAGCCGCTCGGCTCGGCCAAGCCAGCCGCCGACGACGCCATCCCCATGCCGCCGACCCCGCCCACGGTGGAAGAGGCCCGTCGCTATCAGGCCGCCTCGCGGTTTGCGCAGAAGTCCCTGCATCGCGGCTGCTTCTCCTGCTGCATCGAGCGTGAGGACGGCGAGGGCCTGGGCGTTCACGTCGGCCAGATCGACGGCGCGCCTCTGGGAACCTGCGCCGGCCTCTGGACCCCGCACGCCAACTTCGCCAACCCCGATGGGACCATGCCCGACGAGATCACCTGGGCGGCGCTCGACTGCTCGGGCTCCATGGCCTGGTGGGTGAAGACCGAGACCCCCGTGGGCCTGCTGGGCACCATGGCCGGCGAGGTCCTGGTCAAGCCCAAGGCCGGGGAGACCTATGTCGTCGTCGCCTGGGCCGACCGGGTCGAGGGCCGCAAGCACTTCGCCGGCGTCGCCCTGTTCGACGCCAACGGCCAGGTGATGGCCCGCAGCGGCCAGATCTGGATCGGCCGCCCGCCCGGCGCGCCGCCCTACCAGATGCCGCCGGTGACCGCGAACGCCTAGAGCTTCACAGCTCGCGTCGCCATGCAGGTCGGGAAATAGGCGGAGCGTCCGGTATCGGGCGCGCCGCCATCTCGGTCCTCGAACATGTGGGTCAGGACGAGGCCGGCCTGCAGCTGGCCGCCGATCTGCGCCTCCAGGGTATGGCTGAACTCCACAGTGTGGTCGCGGGCCACCCGCCGGTCCAGCTCGTCGGGCGGCAGGTGGGTGATGTCGGCATAGGGCAGGGCGTGCCTGACGATCAGCTCACCGCGTTCCTCGGCGGCCGCGTCGAAGACGTAGACCATTGGGTTCATGAAGCCCGCCAGCAGCGCCCCACCCGGCCGCAGCACTCGGAAGCACTCGCGCCACACCGGCAGGATCTCTGGCGCGAAGCAGTTGGAGACGGGGTGGAAGATCAGGTCGAAGCTGGCGTCGTCGAAGGCCGACAGGTCGTGCATGAAGCCCTGGCGTGTGGTGAGGGAAAGTCCCTCGCGGGCCGCCACCACCTCGTCCTGCGCCAGTTGCCGGGCCGAGGCGTCGAACACGGTCACCCGTGCGCCCGCCGCCGCCAGGATCGGCCCCTGCTGCCCGCCGCCGGAGGCCAGGGCCAGGACATCCTTGCCTTCGATCTCTCCAAACCAGTCGTGCGGGACCGGGATATGAGGGGTCAGGACCACCGACCAGTCGCCCAGCCTGGCGCGGGCCACGTCCCCCGGGGATACGGGCCGCGTCCAGACGTCCTGTTCTTCGACACGGCGGTCCCAGCCCGCCTGGTTGTTTCGGGAAACCTCATCGGCCCGCATCTTCTCTTCCCCCTGGCTGGCGCGCCGTTATAGACGATCCCTCCCCGCACACCGGACTTGAGTGGAAGGTTTGTCTTCATAAGGGTGGGTAAGGGGGCCGCGAGGCCGCGACCGGGCGGAGCCGGACTGTCCCAATTTGGCGCAGGCGGCGCCAGATGACGCAAAATAACGGCCAAGCTTTCGCGCCTCGCCTTCAGCGCGAGTTAACCATGAGTGACCAAATAACGCATTGAATTCCGTAGTCTAGCGTGATACCTAGTCTGTTGTATTAACAACTCCGCACTTGGGCGGAGCGGGTCGCAACCGCGAAGTTAAGCCGCGGTCAAACAGTGGGGTGTCAGGTAGCCATGCCTCTCGATACTGGCGGGGTTACAAATCTGAATTTGCGAGCGGACGGGGATCGCGATCCCGGTCTCGCGGACTCCTACATGCCCACCATGGACACCGGACCTGACATCGGCGCGGCATTGAAGTCGGCACGCGAGTTTCGCGGCCTGACGCTGCAGGACGTGGCCGACTCCACGCGCATCCGCCGCGCCTATCTGGCGGCGATCGAAGAGATGCGCCTGGACGAGCTGCCCTCGCGCCCCTTCACCATCGGCTATGTGCGGGCCTACGCCAACGCGCTGGGTATGGACGGCGAAGCCGCGGTCGAGCGCTTCAAGCTGGACGAGCCAGCCCCTGACGAACCCCTGCGCGCGCCGGTCGGCGTGCGGCGCGACGGTGACCCGCGGGTCATGGCGATCGTCATCGTCGGCCTGCTGATCGTGGGCGCCATCATCATGTGGAACATCGCCCAGCGGGCCATGAACGAACAGGCGCCACCGGCGGCGAACGCGCCGGAAGCCTCCGCCGTCGGCCTGCCCGCGCCTGCGCCCCCCGGCGGTCCGGTGGCGCTCGGCGCGCCCCTGCCCGCGCCCGTGGAATCCACCACCCCCACGCCCTATGAAACCCCGGGCCTGGAAGCCGCCACCGCCGGCGATGGCTCCAGCAAGGCCGCCGACGACGCCGCCAAGCTGGCCAAGGCCAATCCCGAGACCGTGGTTCCCGCCGTTTCGGCGACGCCGCTCTCGGCCACCTTCGTTCCGGCGGGCCCGGTCTACGGCGCTCCGGCGGCAGGCTCTGTGGTCACCCTGCAGGTGCGCCGGCCCACCTCGGTGATCGTGCGCGGCGCCGACGGTTCGGTCTATTTCGCCCGCCAGCTCGCGGCCGGGGAAGCCTACCGCGCGCCGATGCTCAAGGGCCTAACGGTGGACGTCGCCGACCCGTCGGCGGTCCAGGTGTTCGTGGGCGGCCAGAGCAAGGGCCTGCTCCCCGCGCCCCAGACCCTGGTCTCCAAGCTGGCGGCGCCGGCGGAATAATCCCTCAGGGGATCTCGACACGCTCTAGCAGGACAGCGCAGCCAGCGGCCATCAGGCCGGCCAGCAGCAGCGGGATTGCGGATCGTCGCCTCGCGGTCATGTCCGCATGATAGCCGAGGCGCCACGCAGGGCTTGGGATTTCGCGGCGAGGAGCCTATTTTCCCCGACATCATGACCGGTCACGATCACACCCATCTCCGTCCGTGGCGCGCCATCACGCGCCGGCCCTCCCGCAAGATCCGGGTGGGGAATGTGGAGGTCGGCGGCGACGCGCCCATCACCGTGCAGTCGATGACCAACACCCTGACGGCCGACGCCAACGCGACCATCGGCCAGATCCGCCAGCTGGAGGAGGCCGGGGCCGACATCGTGCGGGTCTCCTGCCCCGATGTGGAGTCCACGGCGGCGTTGTCCACCATCGTGAGGGCCTCGAAGGTCCCGATCGTGGCCGACATCCATTTCCACTACAAACGCGGCATCGAGGCGGCCAAGGCGGGCGCCGCCTGCCTGCGGATCAATCCCGGCAATATCGGCCGGCCCGACCGGGTGCGTGAAGTCATCCAGGCGGCCCGCGACCACGGCTGCTCCATGCGCATCGGCGTCAACGCCGGGAGCCTGGAGCCCCATCTACTGGAAAAGTACGGCGAGCCCTGCCCCGAGGCGATGGTCGAGAGCGCGCTGGACCATGCCCGCATCCTGCAGGACCACGATTTCCACGAGTTCAAGATCAGCGTGAAAGCCTCGGACATCTTCATGACCGTGGCCGCCTACCAACTTCTCTCCGAACAGATCGACTGTCCGCTGCACGTCGGCGTCACCGAGGCGGGCGGCCTGCGTTCGGGCACCATCAAGTCCTCGATCGGCATGGGCAACCTGCTGTGGGCCGGGATCGGCGACACCATCCGGGTCAGCCTGGCCGCCGACCCGGTGGAGGAGATCAAGGTCGGCTTCGACATGCTGAAGTCCCTGGGCCTGCGCCACCGCGGCATCAACATCATCGCCTGCCCCTCCTGCGCGCGGCAGGGGTTCAACGTCATCAAGACGGTGGAGACCCTGGAGGCGCGGCTGGCGCACATCGCCACGCCTATGAGCCTGTCGATCATCGGCTGCGTGGTGAACGGCCCGGGCGAGGCCCTGATGACCGACATCGGCTTCACCGGCGGCGGCAAGGGCGCGGGCATGGTCTATGTGGCGGGCAAGCCCGACCACAAGATGGACAACGAGCAGATGGTCGAGCACATCGTCCAACTCGTCGAGGCCAAGGCCGCCGAACTGGACGCCGCCAGGCTCCTGGAAGCCGCCGAGTAGACTGGCGCCCGCAACGTCGTTGATGGCCGCCCCCAGCCGCCCCCGGTGAACCCGGGGCCAGCTCGTTCGTTGAACGCATTCGTATGATGACAAACGCTTCGCCCAGACCCGACAACCGCCGCGCCACCGCGCGGATCATGACCCACGAGGTGCTCAAAGGGCTGGCCGCCATGGCCCGCACCAGCGGCGGCGACATGATCCAGTTCCTGGTGTTCAGCGGCATCTGGAGCGCCAACACCCAGCACCTGATCGGCGGCAAGGGACGCTATGCCGAGCTGACCGATATCCCGCCCGACAGCCAGCGCCGGCCGATCTCGGAAGCGGTCCTGGCGGATATGCTGTGCATGCCGCGGGACATCGTCGCCCGCTATGTGGAGAAGCTGGTGGCCGAGGGCGCCGCCGAGCGGCTTGGCGACGGCCTGGTGATCCCATCGGCGGTGTTCACGCGGCCGGAGATGATGGACCGGAACAACGAGATCTATGCCCGCGTACTGAGCCTCGTGAGCGCCTTGCGCGGAGCCGGTTTCTCCTTCGGTGACGAAGACTAGCCAACAGGTTCGCGAATAATTCAAAGTTGACGCCGGGGTCACCACTTGCGCCCCGGCGATTGCCTTGGTTAGGTGCCGGCCACCATAAGGGAGGGACACCATGTCCGCTGACGGCAACTGGAAGATCACCATCAACTCGCCCATGGGCGCGCAGACGGTTACGGCCTCTATCAAGACGGACGGCGGCGCCTTCACCGGGACCACCCAAACCCCGGCCGGTGAGCAGGCCATCGAAGGCAAGGTCGACGGCGACAAGCTGACCTGGTCCACCTCCATCACCTCGCCCATGCCCATGACGCTGGAATTCGAAGCCACCGTTTCGGGCGACAGCATGTCGGGCAATGTGAAGCTCGGCGCCTTCGGCAACGCGCCGCTGACCGGCGTTCGCGCTTAAGGTCAAAGTCGCTCTCACGAGCGCTGCAATCGCGGAGGGCGGGTCGACCTGGGTCGGCCCGCCCTTTTCCGTGGGCGGCCCCGCGAATGTAAACCATTGTCAAAACCCCCCAATCTGGGGGTCGGGGCCATCGCGCTCCCGTCAAGCTTCACCATAATGGGGTTCGTCAGCGGCGCTCGCCGCCTGGAACGGGGCCTGGTCGTGGACAGTGAACTGAGGGAACGCGTCGCGGTCCGCATGGCGATAGGGGCCATCCTCCGGGCCGTCGAGATGGTCAATCGCGAGTATGACGGCGACATCACCGCGGCCCTGGTCTTCGCAGCCGTTGTGGAGGCCAATGTCGGCCACCTGGCGACCAATCCCCAGTCCACGGCCCAGCTGGCGACCCTGGTGCGCCTGCCTCCGGACGAACTCCGGCGGCCGGTGACCGGCGTCGCCCTGGCCGCCACCCTGGGCATTCCCAATGAGACGGTGCGGCGCAAGGTGAAGGGGCTGATCGAACAGGGCCTGTTGGTGCGCGTGGACGGCGGCCTGATCGTTCCCACGCAGGTCATGGCCAGCGAAAAGATGACCCGGCTGACCCGGGCGAGCTTCCTGAACCTACGCCGGCTGTTCATCCAGCTTCGGCGAATCGGGGTCGATCTGAGCGACGATGGCGCGGACCTGGAGGCGGCGGTCGCCTAGAGGGTGGCCGAGGCCGCCACGTCGCGGGCGGCGCCGCCGGCGCGCAGGAAGGCCTCGGCCTCGGCGGTCAGGGCCCAGCGGTGGGAGCCGGGACCGAAGGGCTTGCGGAACAGCGGGCGGACGCCCCGGCTGTCACGGTCGGAGCCCGAGTGGGCGTCAAAGGCCGCGACGGCGCGGGCCCGCAGGCTGAGCTGCACCTCGCCTTCCGACGCGCGATTCATGGCCAGGACTTCCAGCACGCGGTCGCGGTGGGCCGAGCCGCCGAGATGCAGCAGGGCCTCGGCGATCTCGCCGACCATGGGGTCCACGCCCTTACGGGACATGGTCCGGCGCGGCCTTCTTTTCTCGGGCTCTAGGATCGACGGCATGGGGTGACCATAGGCGCGGGCCCCGCGTCGGGAAACCCGGCAACCCTCAGTAGGCGAACCTTCGGCGGCCAGATTGGGTGTGAGGCGAACATCTCCCTCAATGGCCATCCTTTGCGACGGGGCCTACACGCAGGGGGGCTTCTCCGGTGCGACTCCAGCGGTCCTGTTCGAATCCCTGGTCAGCCACCTGCCAGATGAGATTCATGTAGTCCCGGGCCTGGGCCGGATCGCCCATGGGATAGAGGGCGTTGACCTCCGCGCCCGGCTCCAGCTGGGAAATCCGCCGGGCGAGATCGGCCACACCCTTCAGCAGGACGTGCCGAGCCACCAGCGAATCGATCTTGGCCCTCATGCCGGCCTGGGGCGCGCCGCCGAACCAGCCGCGACTGGGCGCCGAAACCCCGACGCGGCGTTCCAGTTCGGTGAGCAGGACGGCCAGCAGCATGCGGCAGTCGGCGATCAGACCCACGGGTGAGCGGCCCGCGGCGACCCCCGCCCAGATGTCCTTGAACCCCCTGGTGAAGGCCTCAGGCACCTGGTCGCTGAAGGTCGGCGGCGGCGGCTTCTTGGGCGGCTCCGGCTTGGGTGGAGCGGGCGGATGAACCGGACAGGCGCAGACCACCATCGGCTGGGCGAAACCGCCAAAGCCGCAGCGGCAGATGGCCGGCTGCGGGTGCGCGCCAGCGGCGGGAGGCGCGGGGTGATCACTCACCCTCGCCCTCCCCGCGTCCACCGGCGCGACGCCTGAAACAACCTGAACGACATGCCCCCATGATCATGGTTAACGAGCATCAAAGCGTCAGCTTGGCAAGGTCAGCTCTCGTCTCGCGCGAGCTGGCGGCCATCAGATGTTTGGCAAGCCGGCGGCGGAGGGTTAGAGGAAGCCTCCGTTTCTCCCCGGTGATCCCTCCGTGCGCCTCCCCCAAGCCAGACTCGACCAGGTTCTCGACCGCTTCCGCGAGATCGAGGCCCGCATGGGCGCCGCCACTGACGGCCAGGAGATCGTGCGCCTGTCCAAGGAGCACGCGGAACTCAAGCCCGTGGCCGACGCGGTCATGACCCTGGCCCGCGTCCGCGCCGAAGGGCCCGAGCTGGAGGAGATGGCCGCGTCCGGCGACCCCGAGATGGCGGCCATGGCCCGGGACGAACTGCAGATCCTCAGCGACAAGCTGCCGGCCCTGGAGCACGAGGTGGCCCTGCTGCTGGCGCCCAAGGACAAGGACGAGAACGCTTCGGCGATTCTCGAGGTCCGGGCCGGCACCGGCGGGGATGAGGCGGCGCTGTTCGCCGGCGACCTGTTCCGCATGTACCAGCGCTACGCCACCCTGCACGGCTGGCGGGTGGAGATCGACAGCGTCTCGGAGGGCGAGGTCGGGGGCTATAAGGAAATCATCGCCTCGGTGACCGGCGACGGCGTGTTCGGCCGCATGAAGTTCGAGAGCGGCGTCCACCGCGTGCAACGGGTTCCCGACACCGAGGCCGGCGGCCGCATCCACACCTCGGCGGCGACGGTCGCCGTCCTGCCCGAGGTGGAGGACGTTGAGATCGACATCAACCCGTCCGACCTGCGGATCGACACCTACCGCTCGTCCGGAGCCGGCGGCCAGCACGTCAACAAGACCGACTCCGCGGTGCGCATCACCCACCTGCCCACCGGCATCGTCGTGACCTCCTCGGAGAAGTCGCAGCACCAGAACCGCGCGCGGGCCATGAAGGTGCTGCAGGCCCGTCTCTACGATCAGCAGCGTGAGGCCCTCGACACCGCCCGCGCCGACGCCCGCAAGAGCCAGGTGGGGTCCGGCGACCGCTCCGAACGCATCCGCACCTACAATTTCCCGCAAGGCCGCGTCACCGACCACCGCATCAACCTGACGCTCTACAACCTGGCCCGGGTCATCAGCGGCGACGAACTGGACGATGTGATCAATCCGCTGATCGCCGAGGATCAGGCCGCGCGGTTGTCGGCCTTGGAAGACGAGTTCGGCTGAGGCTTGCGCAGCCGGGCGGCGGTCAGCACCCGCTCGGCCTGATCGGTCCCGTCCACCCAGACCTTGGACAGCACCTTCCTGACGTCGAAGTGGAAGGCCAGGCCCACGGTGTCGGCCATGGCCGCGCCGCGCACCCCCATGGGTTGGTCGGGGCCGGTGGTGGAGTCCAGGGCCGTCTGGTGCTCGATCTCGGCGTTCAGTTCCGCGCCGATCAGCACCACCATCACGGAGAACCAGATCCACAGCATGAAGCCGATGACGGCGCCCAGGGAGCCGTAGGTGACGTCGAAGTGGGCGATGTTGTTGACGTACCAGGAGAAGCCCAGGGACCCCACCAGCCACATGACGGCGGCGAACACGCCGCCCGGGCTGACCCAACGCCAGCGCGCCCGGGCCCGGCAGGGACCATAGCGGTAGACCATGGAGAAGGCGGTCGCGGCGAGGCCCAGGATCACCAGCCAGCGCAGCGGCAGCCAGACGACCGCGAACTGCCAAAGGCCCGCGCCCTCCAGATAGAGCGGCACGGCCACCAGGATGGCGCTGACTAGGGTGAGGAACACCAGCAACCCCAGGGTGAAGGCGTAGGTGAAGGCGGTCTTCACCACATAGCTCCGCTTTTCGGCCTCGTCATAGGCGATGTTCAGGCCGTCGAAGAGCGCCTTCATCCCGGCGTTCGCGCTCCAGACCGAGAGCAGCAGGCTGATCAGGAAGGCCACGCTGAGGGAGGCGGTGGGGCGGTCGGCCAGGCGCAGCATCTGGTCGCCGACGATCTCGATGACCGAGCCCGGGAGCACGACCGCGAACTGGTTGAGTTGGGCCTGGACGGCGGTGACATCGTTGAAAAGGCCATAGAGCGAAACGAAGACGCCGATGGCCGGGAACAGGGCCAGGAGGGTGTAGAAGGTCACGCCGCCGGCCACGGCGGGCAGCCGGTCGCAGGTGATTTCGCGATAAGTGCGCCAGAGCACATCCTTCCAGCCGCGCAGGGGGATGTGGTGCGGCGCGGCGGCCAGACGGCCGCGGCCGGGCTCAGCGGCGTCGAAGGATTCGGGCTCGGCGTGAACCTGGACGCTGAGGCCCGGCTTGGGGTCGCGGCGGCCGCGCGGCCAGAAGGCGGCCAGGGCGGCGAGGGCCACCCAGGGCACGGCCTGGAACGCCAGGGGCCCCAGCCGTTCCTTGGTCCACTTCTTCGAGAACGGCCTGCGCACGTGTCCCACCCTCCAGGCGCAAAGCCACCGCTTGAACACCTACCCGCGATAGCCGTTCCCTCCGGCGGAGGCTATCGGCCCGGCAGGCTGATCTCAAGCTGCGCCATGAATGTGGCGCGGCGGCGGTTGCGTGCGGCGGAGGCTTGCGGCAACAGGGCGGGATGACCGGTCACGTCGCCGCCCTTTATCGCCACCCGATCAAGGGCTTCACCCCCGAGCGCCTGAACCAGGCGATGCTGAGCGTCGGCCAGCCCTTCCCCTGCGATCGCCTGTGGGCGGTGGAGAACGGGCCCTCGGGCTTCGATCCGCAGGCTCCGACCTTCATTCCCAAGCAGAAGTTCGCCGTCTTGATGGCCATCGCCCATGTCGCCAAGGCCCGCACGGCCTATGACGAGGCGACCGGCGTCCTGCGGGCGGTCGCGCAGGGCCAGCCTGACTTCCAGGGCTCGATGGCCGATGAGGCCGGCCGCGCCGGCTTCGCCACCTGGCTCACCGCCCTGCTGGGGGACGAGGTGCGTGGGGAGCTGAGGGTGATCGAGGCGCCCGGCCACCGGTTCATGGACCACCCGCTGGGCCACGTCTCCATCATCAACCTGGCCAGCCTGCGCGACCTGGAACAGAAGATCGGCCGGCCGCTGGATCCCTTGAGATTCCGGGCCAACCTCTATGTCGAGGGCTGGGAGCCCTGGGCGGAGATGGCGTGGACGGGCCGCGAACTGATGCTGGGCTTCGCGCGCGCCAAGGTGTTCAAGCCGATCATTCGCTGCGCCGCCACCCACGTGGACCCGGAGACCGCCGAGCGCGACATGGATGTGGTGAAGGCCCTGTTCGACAACTATGGCCACATGTTCTGCGGCATCTACATGCACGTCACCGACGGCGGCCAGATCACCGTGGGCGACGCCTGCACCGCCCCTCAGATGGAGCCTGCCCGATGAGCCTGACCCTGTTGCAGGCCTGGCAGGGCGCCAAGCAGCGCCTGGAGGCCGCGGGCCTGGACGGCCCGGTGATCGAGGCCCGCCTGCTGGTGGAGGCCGCCGCCGACGCCACCCGCGCCGATATCGTCACCACCCCCTATCGCGAACTGACCCCCGAGCAGGAGGCGACGCTCGCCGACTACCTGCAGCGGCGCGAACGCCGCGAACCCGTGAGCCACATCCTGGGGCGCAAGGGGTTCTGGAAGATCATGCTGTCGGTGACCCCTGACGTGCTCACCCCGCGACCGGACACCGAGACCATCATGGACGCCGTCCTGCCGGCCTTCCCGGAGGAGATGGCGTTCTCGGTCCTGGACCTGGGGGTGGGGTCGGGCGCGATCATCCTGGCGATCCTCTCCGAGCGCCCGGCCGCCAAGGGACTGGGGATCGACGTCTCGGAAGAAGCCCTGGCGGTGGCGCGCGAGAACGCCGCCAACCTGGGCCTGGCCGACCGCCTGGCCCTGCTCCGGAGCGACTGGACCGCGGGGCTGGGGGACGCGAGCTTCGACCTCGTGGTCTCCAATCCCCCCTACATCGCAACCGAGGTGATCGAGACCCTGGAGCCGGAGGTGCGTGACCACGAACCCCGTCTCGCCCTGGACGGCGGGGTCGACGGGCTGGACCACTACCGCCTGCTGGCGCCGGAGATTCTGCGGGTGCTCAAGCCGGGCGGGATGTTCGCCGTGGAGATCGGCTACGACCAGAAACAGGCGGTCGAGGCGCTGTTCCGAGCGGCCGGCGCGCAGGGGGTGACGACCATTCCCGACCTCTCCACACGCGACCGCGTTGTCATAGGCACGAAAAACCCCTTGGAAACTCGGGGCTGAATCGGTAGATCAGATACCTGTCTCCACCCAATTCGTCGGCGCCCGGGGTTCGGCCTCCTGAAAAGCAGGAATCGAGCACCACACCGACAGGCGCGGCTTTAAGTGGCGCTCGCCTCAAGTCAGGGCGGAAGACGGGGAAACACTTACGTCTTCAACACGAATTCTCGGGTCCTTGAGGACCTGAGCAAGACGAAAAGGCAAGCCCGCGCAATCCTGGCATGAGCTGGAGCGCCGGCGGAACGGTTAGCGAATAATGAGAGATTTCAAGGGTATGAAGCGTCAGCGCGGTCGCAATCGCGGCGGCGGTGGCGGCGGCGGCGGCGGGAAGCCCCAGCAGCAGAACGCCAACCGGGCGTTCGACTCCAACGGGCCGGAAGGCTCGAAGGTCCGGGGCAACGCCCAGCACGTCTTCGAAAAATACCAGCAGTTGGCGCGAGACGCCTCCACGGCCGGGGACCGGGTCCTCGCCGAGAACTACCTGCAGCACGCAGAACACTATTTCCGGGTCGTCCGCGCCATGCAGCCGACCCGTGCGGCCAGCGAGATCCTGGGCCGTGACCAATTCTCCTCCGGCTTCGACATCGACTTCGAGGACGAGAGCGGCGCCCAGGCTGCGGCCCAGGCCGACGCCGACGCCGCCGAGAAGGCCGACAAGGAAGAAGCGAGCGGCGAGGCCGGCTCCGAGCCGACCGAAGCCCGCAGCAACAACGGCTGGCGCGAAGACCGTCCGCAGACCGAGACCCGCAGCCGCGACGACCGGCCCCGCGACCAGGACCGCAATCGCGACGATCGCCCGCGCGGCGACCGCCAGGACCGCAACGACCGTCCGCGTGATGATCGCCCCCGGGACGACCGGCCTCGCGACGATAACCGCAGCCGCGACGACCGTCCGCGCGATGACCGGCCTCGGGATGATCGCCCCCGGGACGATCGTCCCCGTGAGGATCGCCCGCAGGCTGAGAATCGTAGTCGCGATGACCGGCCCCGTGACGACCGTCCGCGCCGCGACCGCTGGCGCGACCGTGACGACCGGCCGCCGCGCGAGGACCGCCCCGAGCGCGACCCTCTGGCCGTGGTCGAACCCCAGGCCGCGCCGCTGGTGCCGCCCGAGACCCACAGCTCTCCGGTGCTGCGCGATGACGACGGGGGCGAGAGCCACGCCCCGGCCTTCCTGAAGGCCCCCACCACCCCGCGGGCGCCGCGCGCGCCCAAGGCGGAAACCCCGCCGGCCGCCGCGTCCACGGACGATGCGCCCGCCAAGCCCAAGCGTCGCCGCGCCCCGCGCAGCTTCGAGGGCGGCGAAGGCGGACCGCCGTCCGAGACTGAAGACGCATAGGACTGAGGCTTGGGCCGGGATCGATGATCCCGGCCTTCGCATTTGGGCCTCACCTCCCCATATCCCGCTGGTTGCGGGAAACCGCGCGGACAGGTAGCCAGGACGCATGGGAACCGAGTGCCATCACGAGGACGGCGCGCATCCGGGTATCAAGGGTGTAGACCTGCGCCATGCCCTGGTGGCGGCTGAGACCCGCTGCGCCGAGACCCAGGAGCGGCTGACCACCCCGCGACGCCGGGTCCTGGAACTGCTGCTGGAGGCCAACGGCCCGCTGAAGGCCTATGACCTGATCGCCGCCTTCGGCGCGCATGGGGAACCGGCCAAGCCTCCCACCGTCTACCGCGCCCTGGAATTCCTCGAGCGCCTGGGCTTCGCCCACCGCATCGAGAGCCTGAACGCCTATGTCCCCTGCCGCCGCGACGACCAGGGACACCGGGCCGCCTTCCTGATCTGCGAATGCTGTGGAGCGGCCGAGGAGTTCGAACCCGACCTCGACGCCCAGATCGCCGCCGCCGCACCCGCGGGATATGCGGTGCGGACGGTGACGCTGGAGGCGCGCGGACTTTGCCTGGCCTGCCAGTGAGCCTCTAGCTACCTATTCCTCCCCGTTTCACTGTGGAGGAGAGTTCAGCGCAACCGCGCCATCGCCACGGAGTCGGCATAGGCGCCGTCGCGCCAGGCGTAGTTCCGGAACACCCCTTCCCGCTCGAAGCCGAAGCGCTCATAGAGCGCGATGGCGCGGGTGTTGTCGGACCAGACGTTCAGCTCCAGCCGCGCCAGGTTCAGCCAGTTGTCGGCCTGGCCGACGATGGCCGCCATCAGGGCCGAGCCCGCCCCGCGTCCGGCATAGGCGTCGTGCACGGCCATGCCGATGGACCCGGCGTGGGCGCGCCGGTTCTCGAAGCGGTTGAGGCTGGCCGCGCCGATCGCCTTGCCGTCGATCACCGCCACCAGATGCAGGTCTCCAGGCGCACTTGAGGCGGCGCGCCTCTGGCGGGCGTCGACGCTGACGAAGGGCAGCTGCAGGGTGCCCCAGATGGCGCGGGGCTGGTTCAGCAGCTCGGTGATGTCGGCCATGTCCGCAGGCTCTCGAGCCCGGATCAGGATGTCGCTCATGTCTCTCTCCAAAATGATCGGCGGAGAGGGCCATGAAAAAAGCCCCGTCCGTCGCCGGCGGGGCTGGTGATCTGCGGTGTGGTACGAACCTAGCGCACAGCAGTTCTCGCCAGCCCGGACGGGGCGGTGCAAAGCTGCATATGGGTCGCTACGTTGCGCATGCCTAAGATTAGCGAGTCGCAGGCGCGGCTGGAACCCATGATCGAAGTCACCCCCGACATCACTCTGAACGACGACGAGGTCCAGGAGCGGTTCATCCGCGCCGCGGGTCCCGGCGGCCAGAACGTCAAGAACGTTCGACCTATTAAATCCCCCGGCATTGAAGCCTGATATGATCCAGGTGACCCCAACCTTCACGATCAGTGACGACGAGTTCACCGAACGCATGGTCAAGGCCAGCGGCCCCGGTGGCCAGCATGTCAACAAGTCGTCCAATGCCGTGGAGCTTCGTTTTGACGTGGGGGCCTCAACCCTGCCCGACGACGCGAAGGAGAGGCTCCGGCGCCTCGCCGGGAGCCGCTTATCCGGGGACGACGTGCTGATCCTGTTTTCGCAGGGATCGCGCTCCTTGGAGATGAACCGTCAAGAAGCGAGATCGCGTCTTGCTGACCTCGTTCGGCAGGCCCTGCACCGGCCAAAGTCGCGCAGGCCGACCAAGCCGACCTATTCGTCCAAGCTTAAGCGGCTTGAAGGGAAAACGCGCCGTAGCGGCGTGAAATCTATGCGCAGCAAGCCGGGCAAGGAGGACTGACCGGCCTCGATCAAAGCCTGCCTACAATCACGATCACGATCCCAGTCCTTCCAGATGCTCCCGGTAACCAGCCAACGCCTGGGCGTCCGCGCCGTCCAGTGAGCCGCCCACAATCAAACCAAGGTGCGGGCGCGGCTTCGCTGCGATGACTCCCGAGCGTCTGACCGAAATCGCGCGGAGGGGTGGAGCGTCTGTGCCCGCCGATAAGAGGTCCTTTTCTCAGAACCGCGCCTTGGCCAAGTCGGCTGGTCGAAAAGGTGGCGAGAGCGGCTCCGCGCCCAAAATCACGAACACGCGCTCCACCTAGGCTGATGGCCAAATTGGTTCCTGGACGACGCCTCCTCAACACGGCGCCCATCAAGTCTCGGTCGGCGTCGGCCAGGAGATCAGCCCATTCGAGGTAGACCAGCGGCATGTGAGTCTTGAATTCATTTCGAAGTAACTGCGCGCAATTGTGAACTATCCTCCGCACAACGCACAACCCTTGCTGGAATGTACGCAACCTCAGATGATGCACCGCTTAAGTCCTTGGAGATTTTGGAGAAACACGTCAATTCAACAGTTAAGGTACGGCCCGAGGTTAGGGTACTTGGCTCATTCCAGCCGGTCACCCTTTGTCCGTGGGATTCGAAACCTGGGCTCTGTCGGAGCGTTGGATTGACCTTGGTGAGCAGCACTGGGCCAGAAGCCCCAAACGCCGATCTACGGCGGCAAGCCTTCATTCTTGGCGCGACATACCTACTTCAGGCGGCACGGCTCGCAGCGGCGGCAATTGACCGTGATTTGATCCAGACCCTCCTATTTCTCGCGATTTCGCGCGCAAATGTGGCCGGGATAACTGACGGTCCAGAAGCGAGCACGCGGTTTGCTGGCCTCACCTCGATACCCCCAGATACAATGCGCCTACCCATCAGCGTCTACGCGCTTTCAAGGGACCTTCGGCTTCCCAAAGATTCGGTCCGCCGACATGTCGGCAAGCTGAAGTCAGATGGGCTGTGCATCGAGGTTAGCGGGGGGCTGATTATACCCCGCTCGGTCCTTATGGGACCAAATTACCTGATGGCTATAGATCAGAATTGGTCCCTTACCAGAGCCTTTGTGGATGAATTGGCGCGACTTGGAATATTCGCGCCCTTACAGTCGGACGCGCAACACAGAGATGTTCGACGGCAGACGGTCCGCATCTCCGTTGATTACTTCGTTGACGGGCTTAGTCTTTTTGCCCGCTTGGGAGGAGGCAATCTCCGCGCCGCCCTCGTCCTGTGCGCGGTGTCAGCCTATGACCTTGAACGCCATTCACCTGATGACACACTCGGTCAGACGATGATGAGGATGGGCGACATAGCCCTGGATCACTTCCAGGAGCCCATTCGGATCAGAACCATATCCGCACTTCTGCTACTGCCGGTCGAAACCGCCCGCCGTCACCTCAAGGAGTTGGCGCAACGGGGGCTTGTCGAGCGTCGAGCCGGAGAAGGATTCGCCATTCCGCCCTTGGTAGAAGAAGTTCCGAGCCTCAGTGCGGAGCTTGAGGCGTTCGGGAGCCTCACAGGCCACCTCTTGGAAAGGCTCGCGAAAATCGGGGTGACAGATCGCAATGCCGTAGCCGTGAAACACATGCAGCCCCCCGAATCGACGGCGGCGGCGGGAGCGACTGAAACATTAGAACAACGAGAGCCAAGAAATCAGGCCGTATGGCCGCGATAGCTGGCCGGGCAGTGTACAGGAGAAATCAACGTGGGATCAGGGGCGACGTATGGTGATCTCCGGTCGCTTCGGATTTTGATCGTCGATGACAATTCCCAAGTGCGAACCATTCTGGGCAGCGTGTTGAACGGAGCAGGTGTCGCCCATATCCACTATGCTCCAACTGGCGCAGAAGGGCTCAAGGCGGTGATGAGCACGCCAATCGATGTCGCGTACGTCGATTATGATATGCCCGGCGTCAACGGCTTGGAGTTCATCTCTGAGGTGCGCGAAAGTGAGCGCGACTTTCGAATGCTTCCGATCATCATGGTAACCGGCCACTCAGACATGGCGCGCTTGATCGCCGCCCGCGATCGCGGCGTAACCGAATTCCTCAGAAAACCCGTTACCGCGAAATCCATACTGGATCGGTTGAACAGTGTGGTCTTCCACCCACGTCCCTTCGCAAAGTCACAAACCTTTTTCGGCCCCGACCGCCGACGCAAGCGAGCCACGCCATATGAAGGGAAAGAGCGTCGGAGGGGCGATTCTGGCGGCTAAGTCCGGCTGAGATTGTTAGCAAGCCCCTCCAGATGTTCCCGGTATCCAACCAGGGCCGGAGCATCGGTGCCGACCTTTGCCAACGCCTCATCAAGTTCCGCCAGAGCCTTCTCGACCGTTAGCCATGGCGGTGCTTCGTGACCCTCCCCAACCAGACGGCGCCGCAACTCGGCGGCCATCGGTCGCGATCAGCCTAGGCCAGCAGATCGGGTCTTTCGAATAGAGAACCAGCAGCAACCGCCCAAGCCTCGTCGAGGCATTACGGAGGGAGAAAGGGAGAGAGCAGTTAGAAAAATCCCCGATTGGCATATGAGCAGCGTGAAGCGGTTTGAATCTGCAACCACTGCGCGTCGAGATAATCAATCTCTTTCTCTCGTGAAGATCATCTTGATCCAAATTCCCGGCGTCTTCATGGACATATAGATGGGCATTTTGCGTACAAATACTCCCATTTGTTTGTTGCTTTAATACCGTTCTGTTATTGCGGAATGCATGTATTAATGTTCCAAAATAATGGAACGACTTCATCATAATATCGATACATGCATATTTTCCTTGCGTTTTTGTTGAAACATCTGTAAACGCCAATACATCTAAATGGAAAACAACAGACGATTCAAGTTGCCGTTCGGCGCACTAGTGCCGTATGGCGAGTTTGCGGGCCAGAGCGCGGAGTTACAATCTGCAAAAAAGTGGACACCTAAGCTAAGAACGGCGGGACTAACCGCGCGGGCGATCAAGCTGAAGCAACCCGATGCACCTGTGTTTGTTGTTGCTGATGACCCGCAAGAACCGATGATCGGTCAGTTGCCATTTGGCTTCGCGCCCATCAATCCTCAGAGATTTTCTGTCTTTAATGAATATGGTGAAACGGCACCGCTAGCGGCTCGGATGGGCCTGTGGTGCTACGAGCATCGGCACCTCGACGACTTGATATTGGTCGGCGTGCCTCCGAAGCAGGTTCTGGTACTGCTTACGTTCGTGGTAGATCGGTACGAATTGCCAGTCGTGCTGAATGCGCTGTCAGCCCATAGACATGGCTTCGAAATGGGGCCGGAAACACGTGCCTCAAATTTCGAGAGAATCTCATGGATGAAGGACGAGACAGAGGAATTCTGGGATCAGGTTGAAGCGATGAGGGAGCGATCGAGCCCTGTTAGCGTCCGATCACCGGAGCTAACTTGGCGGACGATTGATGGTGCCGGGCTGCTGGCCAATGGTTGCGCCAACGATCGTTAAGCCCGGCCCGGCGACCACATAATGGACGCCTTCCACGAGATCGCGGACTGGTTTCTCCGCGCCGCCGGTTGATTGCAGCGGGGACGTCAGCGTCAGGCTTGCGCTAGAGCCCATCACTAATTGCGTGTAGCCCCGCCAGATGCTCCCGGTAGCCAGCCAACGCCGGAGCATCGGAGCCGACCTTACCCAAAGCCTCATCTAATTCCGCCAAAGCCTTCTCGACAGTGAGCCATAGCGGTGCTTCGTGACCCTCCCCAACCAGACGGCGCCGCAACTCGGCGGCCATTAGATCGCGGTCGGCGTCGGTCAGCAGGTCAGGCCGTTCGAAGTAGACCAGTCGCTGCGCCAGACGTTTCAGCCGGACGTCCTGGAACTGTCGGATCATCTCGACGCGATGCTCCCAGGCGACCGTGTGGAAGCTGGCCATCAGGCGTTCGTCCTGGCGGCCCACGAACCCTTCGTAGATTTGCTCTTCAACGTGCTTAGATGTCCCGTAGACGCTCTCAGCCGCCTCGGCGCCCCGAAGTAGCCGCTGAATGAATTCCGGCTCCTGACGCATTTTTTCGGCGCGCTGGAGCCACCCGTCGCGGGTGACGTCCCCCAAAACATGATCCGGCGCGTCGTCCAGGCTCATCAGGATTGGAGCGGCATTGGATTTGATCCGCCGGATCGGACGCGGCGACTTCTTCACGCGGGCCAGAAGTTTCACATCATCGAGTCCAGCAAGCTCCTCCAGGTCGCAGGCCAGATCGAGGGCGTAGATCAGGGCGCCCTGCCCCGAGTTCACGCCGAGCCGGGTGACGATGTTGGGCACGGTCCTGGCGCCGAACGTCTCAAACGCGATGAACACGTCATTTTCGATCGCGAAGTCGTTCACCGGCGTCTTGTGTGCGAACGCCAGAAACCGAGCCCACAGATCGGGATCACGATCCCTGACCATCCCGCACATGCTGATGGTCAGCTACTGACCAGCTTCACAACCAACCATTTGGCCAAGGTGTCTGGATAGTTCTCCATCCCGTCTATGCGGGCAGATTTTGACGCCCCACCGACCCTGACGGTTATCACCCGGTCAACGACAGTCCATAGGCCCCTATGGGGTTCCCCATCGATACGGACCTCAACAAGCTGTTCGTCGTTCCCCACGTTCCGATCCTGAATCGCCTCGTGCCTCATGGTATAACCGGGTTCGTTAACCCAACCATATCAATCTCTGAGCTAGTCACCAGATTGAGAGACCTAGTCTAGAGTTGACGGGTCGGGACATGTTGGCGGCTGCGATCTGTCGCCGATGCAATTGGTTTGAGGCCCCTATTCGAGGTTGAAGCTTTGACCACGCCGCCCACCACACTGAGGAAGATCACGGCACAGGAGGTTCGCAAGGTATTGGACCTTCACGTCCGATTTCTTGACCGCCGCCCTGGCGGCCAGCGTGCCAGCCTTGCTTACACGGACCTGACCGGATTTCAGCTTGACCGCGCCGACTTGCGGGAGGCGGACTTCACTGGCGCGCGCCTCAACGCCGCCTTCCTTTCGGAAACCAACCTTGAAGGGGCAACTCTTTATGGCGTTGATCTACGGGGTTCAGACCTTAGGGCCGCAAACCTCACGAAGGCCGATCTCAGAGGGGCCTGCCTGCGGGGGGCTAACCTTGCTCGGGCCAAGCTCATTTCCTGCGATCTGCGAGAGGGCCAGATCGCACTCCAGGACATACAGACCGGCTTCAAGGTCCTTGTCCATGAGACCAAAGTCGGCGAGTTGGATTTCGCTGTCCTAGTGGGTGCTGACTTGACCGGCAGCCGGATGACCGGGGCCTCAGCAACCTCCACCGATTTCACCGGCGCCAATCTCACTGGGGTGTCGTTTGGCGGAGCTAAGCTTAGAAAGGCCAAGCTCGACCGGGCCAATCTAACTGGAGCCAATCTCTCTGGTGCCGATCTCACTGGTGCTTCGCTCAAGCGAGCAAATCTGACGCGCGCCGACCTAGCATTCGCCAGCTTAGCTGGAGCCGATCTCACCGACGCGTTAGTACCGCCGCCGGTATTGGTCTACCTTGATGACACACCTCTAGCTGAGGTGCTCGCAGCCCACGAGAGCTTCTGCCAGAGCCAGGGAGCCAAAGGCACTCCTGCCCGCCTTGCCAAGGTCGATTTTAGGTCGGTCGGCAGTCTCAAGAAGCGCACGCTCACCGCACTCAACGCCCCCGACGGTGTGTTTTTTGGCCTCGACATGGAGGGCGCGCAGCTTCAAGGAGCCGACCTGTCGCGCAGTGACTTGCGCGGCGCGAATTTACGGGGGGCCGATTTGCGCGGGGCAAGGTTGGTGGACGTCAATATGACGAGTGCAGACCTGCGAAACGTAGACCTCAGCCCTCTGGCGATTGGTGATGGCCGTGCGATGCGCACCGACCTCAGCCGGGCGATATTGCGCTATGCCAACCTCGCCAAGGCGCACGCGGTCCGCGCTCGGTTCCTGGATGCTGACCTTACAGGTGCGAACCTAGAGGGATGCGAACTGACCGCCGCAGAGCTTGAAGCCTAGCCCAGGCGGTCATACTCGGCCTGGATGAGATCGGGATTCATCAGCGGTTTCGCCCTTGGGAACGTGGTTTAGGTCAAGCCTCCCACATGTCCGCGTCCAGCATGAACGACATCTGGCCAAGGGGATCGAACAACTCAGCCACAGCCGCCATTCGACCCTCGGGAACGTAGGGAAGCAAGCACCTGACCCCCGCCGCCGCGAAGGCGGCCCTGACCTCTCCCACGACCTCGGGTTCGGCCATGCCGTTCCGCTGCATGTGGACACGCCCAAGGACCCAGGCATCCTGGGTCCGGATCACCACAGCGATCGCCTTTCCCTGGAACTCATAGAACGCGGCCCGGCCCACCAGGGCGTGTGATACAAGCTTGTTGCCCAGGCAATTCCTGAACCGGGTGCCGGTCTCCCGGAAGTCCTCTGGCGTTCGCAACGGGCGAAGGATCGCGGGATCGGTCTCGAACGGTGGCTCCGGCAGCCGGTCCACGTTCTTCATCAGGAGTTCGGTCAGGAACGATGACAGGGTGAACCTACCCTTGGTGTCGGACACCGCCTGGGCGATCGACTCCGGCGTGGCCGTGGATGAGTGCTCCAGGATCGTCTCGACGATCGTGTTGGCGAAGTCAGCGTGCTCCGCACAGCGAACCTTGGGCATCAGGTTCACATGGAGCAGTGAGGGATGCAGCCGCTCGATGACGGCCAGCCGTGGCGACGTGATGTCCCTGCAATATCGAAGGGCAAGGCGCCGGGCGCGGCCATCCGGACCCGACCCCGCCAGAAGGTCCACGAGCTTGGCATAGTCACCGCGAGCCAGGGGATGCTCCCCCGCCCTATCCAGGGCTCCCAGGAGGCCGTCGGGCACGAGGCCAACCGAAGCTTCGATCACGGCCTTGGGTGAAAGCTCCAGGAGGAGGTCGGCCACCTCACCCAGGGCGTCGGCGGGGTCTGGGGTCGTCGCGGTGGCCGCTTCCACGAAACCAACCGGGTCCCGGAGGACCTCGTGATCGAACGCCGTGAAAACGGCCTGCCGCTCCCGTGGCTTGGCGCCGATGAGACGGCGCAGGAACCCTGGCCGGGCTTCATCCAGCAGGGCCGCAGCGTCCAAGGCCCAGCCCGACCGAATGGGAATAAGGCGTCGCCGGTCGTTCCGGGTGGCCGGGTGAGAGGTCGTCGTGGTGATGGTGGTCATGCTCGCCTCCGAAAAGGCGGCGAATTAGTCGCCGCGTAATCGCGGGGCGGCGCAGGGCATGTCGTGGGACGAGATCATCGAGAACAGACTCTCACGGATCGCCGATCTGTCTAGGACATTCAGCCGCCGTTCTGGAATCTTGGCGTTCGACGTGATGAAGAATTCGCCCGCCGACTTGGCCCGTCTGTTCATTGAGAATAGCCTCGCATGTTGGGCTTGGCGGGGTTTGGCCTATCGTCCTTCGGGAAGAAATTCAGGACACCTCGATGAGCACACTTTTTGCCGCCCTAGCCGCCGCAGCGGCATTGCTTCCGCCCTTGTTGCCCAGCAGCTACACGCTTGTTTGCCAGGTGGAGCAATCGACCGGGTACAATTGGCAAGCAGGAAACTGGTCCCGGACGAACTTCAAGCCCGACTCCTACATCGTGCAGATCGGCGGCGAGAACCAATGCAAGTCCGCAGTCGGGACTGTTACTGACTACACGTCGGTGAAATTCCGGGAGGTCTGCGGAAACCTTCGTAAGATCGGTTCTGAGTATCTGAAGTTCATGTCGATGGAATGCCTGGAGAGCTACGGCAACGTTCCTGAGCAGGCACCACGGATTGTCCAGTGTCACTCGTCCGAAGAGACCTTCGCAGGCGCCGTAGATGGATGGTTTCACCACACCCATATCCACGGCCAAGTCGGGGCTCGCCCCCGGAATGACGAGAAGGACAGCCTCTACGTCGAAGTCGGGAAATGTTCGCTCGTGAAGTGACCCGCCTGACAGACCGGAATCAGTGCCATTCCACCGGCATGGTGAGCCAGTACAGCATGGCCTCATCTTGATCCTCGAACTCGATGACGATCGCATCGGTGTTCAAAGGCCGTTTGACGCGGGCGGTGTCCGCCAACCCCATCTCATGGATCAGGCCGTGCGCTGCGCCCCACATCCACTGGTCGCGCTCCTGGCCCAGGTCTGCGCCGAGGGTGATGGACTCCGTCGCGAGGAAGGTGTGGCAGGGTTTCTGATAGCTGGAGACGAGGGCTCGAAGGTTGTTTCGGAAGGAATTGCTCATGGTGATATTTATCACCAGTGGCCGCATCAGCCTGCTCACGACGCCAAACAGTCTACGACCGAGGCCGCTCCGCCACCTTAAAGGTCCCCTGCGGCACCTGGGCCTCTAGCGGAGCCTTGCCCGGCCCATCCAACCGCAACCACTCCAGACCCTGCCCAAGGGTCAACACCGGCGGCTGGCGATCGTGGATCGGCGCAACATCCGGCCCCGCCGGACCGGTGATGAAGGCAAAGCTTTGCAAACCGTCGGGCATATCGGTCGGATTGGATCGCTCCCAAATACCCGCGAAATACCGGACATCGCCCTCGGCCCACGTGACCTCGTTTCGGGTCTTGGGCCCCCTCTTCTTCCACCCCGGCGGCTCGGAATATTCGATGAAGCTGGTCAGCGGCACCAAACACCGCCGCTTTCTGTATGCGTCCCTGAACGTTGGCGCCGTATCGACCGTCTCGATCTTCGCGTTCGTGCACATGCTCCGCCAATCCTTGATCGCGCCCTTGTGGAAGAACGGGATCAGCCACCAGCGGATGTCGAGGAACTCGACGCCCGCGATCGGATCGGCGGGATCAATGGGCCGGATGATGGTCGCCCGGTTGGTGGGCTTGAACGGCTGGTCGAGATCGCGGTTCGGCGTGGGGTCAGCCCAGGTCACCGGAACCTTCACCTGGGAGAACTCCCAGGCCAGCGGATCGCGCCCTACCCGCAGTTGGTATTCGTTGCACATGGTGGTCAGCGTGGCTCGACCTGGGCTGGGCGTCTAGCCGTCAGGATCATGTGGACGGAACACCACCCCCGCTTGACTCACTTTCCGCAAAATGTGGAACGTAACGGGAACGAGGTGAGTGATGGTCAAACGTAACTATGTCGGGGTCTCGGACCCGGAGAGAGAGTTTCGTGAGCTACGGGATGCCCATACCCGGCTCCGACGGATGCAGTTGGTCTGCACGCCATTCGGTGCCGACTATGTCGCCCTGCAAGCCGTCCTGGCCGCCCTTCGAGACGCCGCGACCCACTTCACCAAGGACCCCTATTTTTACGGCGGCAGGCCGCACTAGGCGTGACGCCACCGTGGCGGGGCGGGTTTCGTCACTAAGCCAGCCAGTCCCCCAGCGACGTCTGACTCTCCCCGACCAAGATAATTAGACGGAAACTCCGCGATCGCCTTTCGGTTGACCGGTCAAGCTATTCGCGATCTGGTAGCTCTGTCGTCGGGGGGCGAAATTTGCGCAAGAGACTGTTTTTGGCCACCGCGATCACGGTGATGCTCGCGTTGACGGCCTGCCGTAAGGCGGAAAATCCAGCCCGTTCGGACGCCAAGGTTTCGGCAACCTCCATCCCAGCCGCTGCATCGAAAGCCGTGACCGACGACGCCCAGGCCGAATTCAATGCTGCGTGGACCCAGATTCGCGATCTTACGGCGTCACTCGCCGCAGTTGGTCGAACGACGCCGGACCAGTTGGTCATCGGTCTTGGCGGTGATCGCGTCCCTGTAGATCGCTGGCTCTGGTCCCATGGTCTAATTGAGTTGGTTGGTGTGGCTTACGGCCAGCCAGTATTCTCGCTCACCAAGGCCGGACACGAGTTTTCGGTGTCCCAGCCTCCCTGGTTTGTAGCCGCCACCACCTCCGTGCCGACAGGAACCTGCAAGCTGGCGGGCGGCCTTTCCAATCTCACATGCAGCGTGTTCGCGCATATCCGAGTGACGAAATCCCCGGCTGGCCAAGCGGTCATGGGGAAGGAGGAGGTCCCGGAATTCGACCTCGCCCGCATTGCATCGTCCGATGCTGGCGTTTGGTCCGTGACGGTCATGCCTGAGCAAGGCCAGGGGCTCCAAGACATAGCGGCGCAGATGCTGCTCGGCCCGAGCGATGGGCGAGAGGCTGCGCAAGCGGACTACATCAAGCAACTGGAAGCCAAAGCAGTCGCCTTGATCGCTGAGCCGACTAGAACGGAAGAATATTCAAATGAATAGCGGAACCCGATTGGGAGCTTTTGACCGCCTAGAGGTCGTCTATTTGAACGTACTCCGGGTTGTTATATTGGTATTGGCTACTGCTTTCCTGGCCGCTGCAATTTTGGCGACAGTGAATGCGATACCGAAGTTGATCCCAGATGCGAAAGAGGCTGACGCACGCGCATTGGTCTCCGCCGACTCGCTGAAGGATTTTCAAGCTGCGCAGGCCGGTCAAACAGCCCCCGCAGTTTCGGAAGCACCCGACGCATCCGCTGACCAAGAAGGAAAGATCGACAGCAGGATCAAGAAAGCTGCCGCTTCCCTAGTGGCCCATTTGAAGTCGCCGGATGGCTCCGCGCCACCAGTCGGTCCGATTGAGGAATATCTTTCAGAGAAACAACTCGCCCTGCCTCAATCGTTGCAGGGCGATTATGCGGATAGCTTGGTGAAATTGATGGAAAGTCTGGCTTCCTCGCCGGATCGAAGCGTTGACGCGGATCAACTCATCGACTGGCACTATGCTAAGTTCCAAGAGGCGACCGAGGCCGCGACCCAGTTGGAGGCCGAGCGCGCTGTAAAGAACGCTCAGAATCTTCAAGCGGCCCTTGTGGCAGGCGGCGCGGCTGTATCTGCCTTCTTCCTATTCCTCATCGTCGTTTTCGGTTTTGTGCTGGTGAAGATCGAACGAAATCTTCGTCGGGTTAGTGTCCTGGTTCTGAAAGACGACGAGACGCTGGTGGCTGAGCAGGCGGCGCAGCTAGACGAGCCAGTCCCCCAAGGATGACTGGCTCACCCCGACGAGGATCATCTGGTTGCCACCACCCATGTCGATGATCGTGTCGCCGCCCTCGTATCGCAGGACGTAGGTGGTAGCGGCTTCGAAGTGCACCCGATCTCCGTCCGCGCTGTTGAAGTCCATCACGCGGTCGATCCCGGCGTCCCCGAAGGTGTTGAAGACGTCGGCGCCCTGGCCGCCATAGATCGTGTCGTTTCCCCGATCGCCGGACATGAAGTCGTCACCGGCGCCGCCCGACAGCGAGTCATCGGCTTGGCCGCCACGAACCCAGTCGCGTCCATCTCCGCCGATGCAGGTGTCCGCCCCCAGGTTGCCGTAGACGACGTCGCCGCCCTCATCACCGGATAGGAAGTCGTTGCCCTGTCCGCCCACGACCCAGTCAGGGCCAAGTCCGCCGTAAACTGTGTCGTTGCCCTGGTTTCCGTGGGTGTCGTCGAAGCCGGGGCCGCCAAAAATAACGTCGTCCCCCTCACCTCCCCTCAGGAAGTCATCTCCCAGGCCGCCCACGATGGCGTCATTACCTTGACCGCCCATCAGCGTGTCGATCCCGCCGCCCCCCATCATGCCATCGGCACCCGCCGTGCCCTCCTGGTACGCAGCGGGAGCCTGCCCGAGGAACACCCGGATGGTTTCGTTACCTTGGGGATCGGTCCTGACGTTCACGAAGTCGAGGCGGCTGTCGCCGTTCACGTCTCCTGCCGCGATGTTGTCCCACTTGATCAACCCAGGGATAAGTCCCGGCATTCCAACGAAGTGACCAAGGCCGTCATTCAGAAAGACCGAGGGAGTGGTGGCTGAATCGGTCCCGCTGCTGAGGATCAGGTCGGAGGCCCCGTCACCGTTCACATCGCCAACGATGACTCGGTAAACCCCCGTGGAATCCACGGTCAGAGAATAGCCGACGCCCCCCAGCAAACGCGTGGTCGTTTCATCGACAAAACTTGAGCCGTTGTTGATTAGAACCCGCACGGTTCCGCCGCCAGCGTAGTTGTCTAGGGCGACGGAGAGGATCAAATCGGGCCGCCCATCCCCGTTCACGTCCGCCACCGCCGTATCAATGATGATATCGGGGACGCCGCTAGTGACGCTGGGGATGACCATCCCTTGGTCGGAGAAGTGACCGGTGCCGTCGTTGATCAACATCTTCGAAGTGGTCGGTGAGGCCGAATTGTTGGATCGGTCACCGTTCGAACCAAGGAACAGGTCCAGGTCTCCGTCGCCGTCAGTGTCGATGAAGGCACTCGACGTGTAATGGCCGTTGTTGAGGTCCCCCGCCCCGGAGAGGCTACGCGCCTCTTGGGTGAAATGGCCTTGGCCATCATTCATCAGGAAGTAGGGACCGATCTCCTCCCTGCCGAAGATATTGCCTACAAAGATGTCGAGGTCACCGTCGCGATCGATATCTCCGCTAGCCAGGGAGTGTGTGAAGTCATTCCGCTGAGGCAACGTCTGTGACTGGTCCACCTGTACGGCGCCCTGGCTAAGGCTCAGCGTCTCATGGAAGCCCGGAAACGGCGGCGCATCAGTGCCTTGGTCCGCGAAAAGCAGGTCAGGGCGATTGTCACCGTTCAGGTCTGCGAAGACGTGTGCCCGTGGCGCGACCGTTCCGGGCGCGCCGCCGGGAAAGACAGCGGCGGTTCCTTCGACAAACCCGCCCAGGCCGTTGCCCAGTGCGACCTGGATCGGGACTGAATTTGTCGTGTGTGGAAGGAGTTGGCGTGCCCATACGAAATCAACGTGACCGTCAGCGTTTACGTCGCCCAGGAAGAATTCATTTCCGAAGGTGCCGGTCGGAACATGCAGCCCGGAATTGCTGATCACTGTGAAATAGTTGGGCATTCAGTGCCTCCGGTCGGGATCAGGCCACATCAATCAACGAAATATGGAAAATGTGCATATGGACTTTGTCCATATAGCTCAAGGGCCGCGTTCAATTGGCGGCCCATCTCATGGCGAAATCCGTTTTCAGCGGACACCACAAGTTCTTGGTGGAAACGCTAATCGCTGCCAGACAACGATCTGGCCAGACTCAACAACAACTCGCAGCGAGAATTGGCAAAGACCAAAGCTACATCTCGATCATAGAAAACTCACAACGCCGAGTCGATGTACTCGAATTCTTCGCGCTGGCGACGGCCATGGGCGAGGACCCGGTCGAACTGTTTCGCGAGGTTGCTGAAAAACTTCCGAGGGACCTAGCAGTCTGATCTGCGCTGCATCGGAATCGACGAACTCACCGCGCCCTGGCGCCGGAAGGCTTATCCCTGAACACCCGGCTCCGGTGATCCTTGAGGAACCCCCACTGCTCGCCGTTGCGATGTTCAGGCCCTGTCAGGCGGATCGCGCCCGCCCGGAGCAGGGCTTCCCGAAGCTTAGAGTCTTCCAGGGGCACGAATGTCTGAATGGTGCTGAATTTCCGCTGCACCCATTTCAGCTTGAGCAGCCTCCTCAAGACGGCGTCCGTCTTATCCTCAAACCGGTGAGCACGCCTGTAGGCCAAATAGGCGATTGCGTTGGCCAGGATCACCGACAGCAACCCCACGGCTCCTGAAACAACCGCCGTTGCGAGGTCCGCGCCCTTGATAAGACCAAGTAGGTCTACCGGATTGAAAATGTTCATTGGCCGCTCCCTGACGACACCCTAGGGAAACGATCTCCGTCTGCGAATAGCTATTTCATCAGATTCGGGCGGCGCGCAGGCATGCGCCTTCCGGAAATCTTACGGTAAACGTTTCTACCCCAGAATGGCTGTCGCCATGCCCTTCGACACAGCGCAAATAGTCAACGAATCTACCATCTCACAGGCCGCTGGACGGCTCGGCGCGAGCCTTCGGGAAGCTCGCCGTTCACGTAAGCTGACCCAACGCAGTCTAGCGGGGGCCGCTGGCATCGACCTCGCCACGGTTCGCGGTCTGGAAGGTGGCGCGGGCACGGTCGGGTCGTTGCTCGCGGTCCTCGGCGTTGTTGACTACCGTTTCGCCGATCAGCCCTCCGGTTTCGGTCTTGGGCCATGGAACGCGGCGACGCGTAAGGCGGCTGGCTTCTCACAGCAGGCTCTGGCCGCCCGGATCGGCGTGAGCAAGCCGACGATCATCCAGGTCGAACACGGTCGTGGAAATTTGCGTAGCCTGCTGTTGGCGATGAGTGTCCTCGGCTTGGCGACGACCCTCGTGCCCCAGACCGACCCTCTCCACGGCGCCCGCCTGATTTTGGGCGACTGCCTGATTGCCATGCACACCCTACCGGACCAGTCGATCGACGCGATTATCGCGGACCTGCCCTACTCCGTGACGGCTTGGGAATGGGACCAGCCGATCCCGCTGGCACCGCTCTGGGAACAGTTCCGCCGCCTGCTGAAGCCGACTGGGGTCGTCATCCTCACTGCGAGCCAACCGTTCACGACGGTGCTGGCCGCATCTAACCTGCCGTGGTTGAAGTACGCTCTCGTCTGGGAAAAGAACCGGGCGACCGGCTTTCTGCATGCGAAGCAGAAGCCGCTTAAGGTCCATGAAGATATTCTAGTCTTCAGCCCCGCGACGACTGTCTACGAGGGTCGATCGAAGCGTCCCATGACATACAACCCACAGGGTCTCGTCGAACTCGAACAGCCTGTGGCAAGCCGAAGTGGCCGAACGACGGACCCCCTGCTTTTCAATGGCAAACGCGTTGTCGGCGGCGGGGGCCAGCAATCCCACACCAACTACCCGACATCGATCCTGCGCTTCGCCTCCGAGAGAAAGCCGATTCACCCCACCCAGAAGCCACTCGACCTGATGCGATACCTCGTCCGGACATACACGAATGAGGGCGACACTGTCCTCGACTGCTGCATTGGATCGGGCACGACAGGTGTCGCCGCCGTTCTAGAAGGTCGCCAGTTCATCGGAATCGAGAAGGACAGCGATTTTTTCAGTATGGCGAAGGAACGGATCGGCAATACGCCCGGCCCCCTAGCCCCGTAAGTTCTCTCTACCTTCCCACCGACTGTCCCGCACGCTCAATGCCCTCACCCTATTGATCAGCACCTAGCCGTGGCCTCAGGGCGAAGGCTGAAGGTAAGTTCAAAGGCCGGGCTCCGACAGTCCGCGCCAAGAGTGCCGAAGTTCACCGGCTCGTCGGGGCGGGTTGTAAGCACGCCGACGTGATGAAGCTCACAAACATTAGCAGGGCGAGCTTCTATAGGATCGCCAAGACCGCGCGATACGGGCCGCTGTGGATCGCGTCGAATGTAAATCCCGCCTTCGCCCGATCGACGTCATTGGCCAAGCGGCTTTTGAGGATATCGATCGGGCGTCGGTGAAGTTTCGGGAAGCAAAGCTAAGGCTTCAATCCATGGCCTAGTTTTCCCGAGACGATTTCGACCTACAAGCTCCAGTAGCCATAAACGCACCGCGACCCGTCGCGCGATGGGTCATGATTGTCATAGATCACTCCATCAATGACCGCCGTGTAGTGCTTGGATACCGCAACGATCAGGCGTCCTGGCGGAAGCTCATTCGCGACTAGGTGGACCTTGCATCCCTGACCGATAGCCATCGTTGGGGTCCATTTAAACCCAAGCGACGCCATGTAGTCCTTGAACCATTTGCGTTTGGTGTTGATCCCATTCCGGGCACTTGCGGGACGCTTCTTGCCGGTTATGCGGTCAGGACGTTGCGATCCCGTTTGCTTTGCAAGCTCCGCGTAGACATCGGCATATGGAAGCTGAGCTACGATCGCAATCGAGCGGGTCACACAATCGCGAGCCGTCCCCTTGAATCCTGCGGCGGCCCGTCCGCCGTCATCGTGAACAACCTTCATGCTTATCAGGCCGGTCACTGGCACGGATACTATTTCCGCGACCTCCGACAGTTGTAATTTCTGTCGAGACGCGACGACATTTACCGCCTCGCCATTCTTAACTTCTCTTTTTTTACAGTAAATCAATTTCCTTCTTTCAGGAGTTCAAAGGCGAAGCCAAAAGGGCTCGCATTCCCCTTGTAGCCAAATATCTAGCTTTATTCAATAAAAACAATAGATTATCTGGGTGACGGCGTTACTCAGCCGCCTTCGGCGGCCTGACATAAACCCCAATCCTTTTACGAGGAAACCCACTCAGGTTCCCTGAGAACTGCCACCCGTCGCCAAGGAACGGGCTTGCCCGTGGGTGGGCGGCGGAGGGGCGGCTGGACGAGAGCGAGCGAAGCCGAGCGATCGGACGGCCAGCATGACATCACCGATCTCGAACCAATCAATCAGATCAGCCCAATGGGCCTTCGTCCCATTGCGCGATACGAAGTAGCGAAGCGATACGCTTACTTCGTTGCGCTTTCGCTTCGCTACTTCGTGTATTTAATTCGCCAAATCAAGTTACATCAGGTATATTAGCTGTACGAGATAAATACATCGGTGACGTTTATTTTATATATAGAAGATTAGCGTCACATATTTAGCGGTTAGAAACCGCGTCACATAGGAGAATTATGAATATACATTATGACGAGTCGCGTTGCGGCTCTGGAAAGACTCTAAACGCGCTCCAGGACATGGCCGCACGCCCCGGAAGATATATTTATGCAGTCGATCGTCGGGATCAGATTGCAGACCGCATTGCGGCCCTCGGGGGTTTCGCAAGAGCGGCGAACACCACCCCGATCATCATGCGGATCGCTTCCGAAGATGGCGGGAAGTTCTGCGAGAATGTCGCGAGACGCATCGAAGCCCTCCCGGACTACTACGCGAACCAAGAGCACGTCATCGCGATCATCACCCACGAGGGGATGAAGTCAGCAGATCACAGCGGGTTCGCCGGATGGGAAATCATCATCGATGAAGACCCCGGCTTTTTGGAACTCGTGTCGTGGAACGTCCCCGCCGGAAAGGTTCTCCTCGAAAGCTATTATGAGCTTGAGCCCGCAGCAAACGGGGTCTCAGCCATCAAATCGAAGCGGAACACCGTCACCGCCGGTGACATTCAGGCCGACGACCTCTGCAAGGGTTTGCTGAAGCTGCATCGCAGAGTCCAGAGCGGCTCGGCCTACTGCACGCTAACGTCATGGGACGACCTTTCAGACTCCAAAACCCCGAAATTCGCGTGGTGGTCCATGTGGGACCCGAGGAAACTCGCGAGCTATGACCGGGCCTCAATCCTGGCCAATAACTTCTCGAAGAAGCTCAGCTTCGAGGTGATCGCACGTAAGTTCGCCACCGAGGTCAAATTGGTGCAACTGCCTGGGCCGCCCCTCCAGCCCTATGTGACCCGCGATGTCAGAATTGAGTATTTCTCCTCAACTCATGCAGCATCACGAACAGTTTGGCAGAATAATGGGGACGGACGTAATGTTCTCAATCTCATTGAGAAATATGTAGACGGTAACGCGAAGGATGATCACCTCTGGTGCGCGAACCTCTACAAAGACGCCTTCGATTCACGTGGAGACAAAGTGACCCCCAAGGTCGCCGGAACAAACATTTTTAGATCGATCACCGACTGCACGGTCATTTATTCGGCCAAGGCATCTTCATGCGAGGTGAAGATGCTTAAAGCGATCTTCGGGAGAGCGGTTGGTCGCCAACACATCCTCACCGATCGTGAGACAGAGGACCTGATCCAGATCGTCATGCGGACGTCACTCCGTGAACCTGATGATGATCGCCCCGTAACGCTGAGGGTCTACGATCACTTCCAGGCCCAAGCTCTCGAAAACTACCTTGTCGGTGCGGGGTATGGGTTCAACGTGACGCTGGCCCACGTTGACGTTGGCGCCGACGCGATCAAGGTCAGGTCTGTTGGTAGGCCGAAGAGCGACGGGCCGAGGACAACCAGCACTGACCGCATGCGCAAGAAGCGGGCGAAGGACAAGGCTGCGGCCCCTGCTAAGACGAAGCCGAAGACGAGGGCCAAGGCTGCGTAATCCGCACCCACAGTGACCGGGGGCTGCTGCCGGGAAACTTCCCGACGCGGCCCCTGGCCAACCGGCAACACGGAAATGGATTGATCGCCTCATCAGGAGACGACCAATCTCGATATTAGCCCTGTCTGATCCAAGTGTGGAAACGACCACGCAGGCTGGCGGCTTGAAAGTACGAATCCAACAATGGGAAGTGACTTACAAGCTCTTCGAATGCCGATTCGATTGGATCGATGAACTTTGGGTCCAGCTTGGATAGTTCCATTATCAATGTGGAAATTCGCAACAATCTCATTGCTCGAACTTTTCCACCCATTGCTGCACATAATTCGTCGTCTACATAAGCGTATACTCGGTACGGCGTAGCCCAGAATTGGTATTGATAGCTCTTTCCAACCCTCACGATTCCCGCCGCTTTGACGATAAGAAGAAAGTTCTGCTCGGCCTTCTTGGCCTCCGGAGAAATCGCACCACTCATGGTTCGCACCACGGCATCACTTGGCCCTCATCGAGTGTCCACCTACCCCAGCGAAGTGGAGCGTAGGCACGAACCTTCAGGTCCTCTACAGTCTGTTGAATATCAGCGGACCTAAGGCACACTAACACGCAGAAATTCTCGTTAACCTCATCGTCTAGTTGATCACGATCTACTTTATTTCGGTTGTAGACAGTAAATCCATGTCGATTTAGCATTTTCAATTGCTGAATATGCGACCTCTGCTCGTGGAGCGGTTTCGAATCTATGCTCAGGCGCGCGAGAACTTGGGCCTTTTCATCTCTATGGCGGAGAATCCAGACCTTCTGAGCTGCCAGCCAATCGTTGCCATACTCGTAAGCACCACCTTTTAGAATGTAAGATCGGCTATTCCACTTTGCTCTAAGGGAACGGTATGACGGATTATTAGAGTAACTGTTAGCTGGTAAGATGGCGGCATATCGATCGTCTCGGCTCGTTACTGTGTATTCCATGGCCTTCTGTGTTTAAGTTGAGCCTCAAAATACCACAGGCCCACCTCTGAATGCCAAATTGTTTCAACAGGATGCATTGCGAAACTTTTGTGACGACCCAAACTGCATCAGCCCACATACTCAACGGGATCGAAGTCCTGGCCGTGGAATGACACGTGGATCACCCTGTTCATGCCTCGCGGTTCGATCAGGCCATTGGTGAGCATCGATCGGACCAGTCCCGACTCCATGGCCTGAGCCAACCGCCAACCGACCGTGGGAGGCAGGCTGATCGAGGTCTCGAATACGGTCTTGGTCGCGTGGATGTAGCCAACCCACTTCCGCAGCACGTCGTTCTCGTCGAGCAGCTTGTGATCAACGAAGGCTGGCTCTGGCCGAAGCGCAGCCTGACCCTCCCGGCCCTTGAACCGATCTGGCCAGATGCACTCGGTGACGAAGCGGATGGTCTCGCTCTCGTCGAAAGGCCGCCACTCCCGCCGTTGTCGGTTGTGCTCGATCCCGAAGTGGTAGGTCAGCGACGGCGCCCGGACGCGGAAGACGAACTCTTCGTGCGTCGGCGGCGGGGCTTTCTTGGCTCTGGCCATGGGGCCTTCTCCAATTCCAGCATGCCCTAGCCTCGCGGGCTTGCCATCGGGATCACCTTTAGATTCCGGATGCTCAGCCGAAGCCCAAGGGATAGATGGCTGGGACTTGATGCGAGATCACCGAACGCCCCTCACAGGAAGCACAGGTTTCTGTGCGGTGGACAGATTTCAGGATTGACGTACCGGACGGAATCACAGCCCACCAAACCTACCGGAACCGGCCACCAGTTTTTCAATGGTGTGGTGACTCCGATGACCCTTCCTGACTCAACCCAACTTACCGGTCTCGCGCTCGTAATCAGCGCGCTCGCAACCTTGATTTGGAACATTCGCCGCAAGCCTTAGTCAGTGTGGCACATGCTGTACGGTCGGGCTCTGTTGATCCAATGGAGCCCGTGATGCTGGGAAGTCCGTTGATCAGGGTAGTGTCGCGGGTCCGGTGAGGACTTTGCGCTCTCGTGCGGAAAGTTTCCGGTGCCGATCTTCTTGCCAGATTCCGGGAAGTTGGCTCTCCGGGCAACTGCCGATGCGTCGCCCATTGAGCCTTTGGCTGACGACGGTTCCAACAATCGGCATCTCAGTCGTTACGCTGAACTTGTTGTGGCTGTAGGTGCCATGGACGCGGAGCTTATAGTTGGAGATGCCGCCGGTTCCCGCGCAGCGGGCCAGAGCCCCGCTGATCTTACCGTCTACGATCTGAAGGCTCTCGTCCGAGCAATCATCAGGGATTATTACGGATAGCCCGCGAATTTGCTCGCGGGCAGGCTCAATTCTTCGCCTGCCAACAAGGCACTTCGTGTAGTGCCGCCCCTCCGTCCCCGGCATCGAGTAGTCAAACGCCCAGCGTCCTGGACGCAGGCTGTCTGGGCCGCCACTCAGGCGGTCACATGCCGACAGAGTCAGCGCGAGCACGGCGGCGATCCAGATGCGCATGGCATACCTCAAGTTGTGGGCGACGTTGTCAGCCCCCGACGCTTAAAAATTGCTTCCGGGCCCGCCGATTGGCTTCAGGTCGGGACATGGTCCCTCCATTTGATCTAGGTGTGTGAAGCCGGGCCATTGATCCCCGCCTGCGCCCAGAGCAAATTCAGCCTGGGGACGCGGAGGTTTCGATGTCCAAGGCTTGGTTTCGCCCGAAGCAGTATGGCTACGGCTTCACGCCCTCGTCCTGGGAAGGCGTGCTCGCAACGATCGTGTACGTCGTCGCCGTGGTCTCGACATGCATACTGCTACCGCGCCAGTTCTCGGATCACCTAATGGCGATGATCATCACCGCATTGGCCGTGCTGCTGGTGACGGGAGCATTCCTGTTCATCTGCTCGCGGACCTTTGAGGGCGACTTGCGGTGGCGTTGGGGCCGGGACTGAACCCGCCGACCTAGTAACCCGGCTGGCGCACCGGCCCCCGGCCCTGCGTGGGTCGATGCCACCCACACCATCTCCAGGTCTGATTATGTCGATTGAAAACGCAGAAATAATCGACGGTCTTGGCACCGACAAGATCAGAGGAGAGGCTACTCTGCTGATCTCAGATCATTGGCCTTGGAGCGATGAACCGGCTCACTTCGCTCTCCTAGAAGCGAAGATTTCGCGCTACATCGACTTTGTAACGTCAGGTCAGATATTCGAGCAGATGCCTAACGCTCGTGGCCTGCCGATCTGCATCAAGCTCATTCACCAGCACGACCCATCCGTCTCAGCCGCGCGCTTCTTAGAGGCCGCTGGACAACAATTGGCCGAGCTTGGGCTTCGGTTTTCTCACGCATCCCTTCCTGACACCTGAATCGCCGCTTTCCCGCCGGGGAATGCTCTGTAGATCGTCGGGGGACTGACACCCACCTGGGCGGCGATCGCCCTTACCGACATGGACCCCTCGCGCAGCAGGGCGGCGGCCATCTTCTCCTTGTCCGGCGTCAGGGCGTTGGGGCGGCCCAGCCGCACGCCCCGGCGACGGGCGGCGTCCAAGCCCGCGTTCACCCGTTCCACAAGAACGTCCCTCTCCGCCTGAGCCAGGGCCGCGACAATGGTGAAAAGCAACTTGGAGGACGCGGAGTCTGCCGACAGGTTCTCGGTAAGCGATCTGAAGCCGATCCCACGGCGCCCGAGATCGTCTACGACCTCGATAATGCCCCGAAGATTTCGCGAAAGCCTGTCGAGTTTCCAGACGACAAGTTCGTCCGATTTTCTGAGTTGCGACAACGCCATCGCCAATCCGGGTCGCTGAAATGAAACCCCCGTTCCCACATCCGAAAAAATGCGCTCGGCACCTGCGGCCTCAAGAGCGTCTCGTTGCAGTTGATCGTTCTGAGAAGGCGTTGAAATTCTCGTGTAACCAATGATCATATCAAAAACCTCCTTGAACACTTTCGAGATTTGAGAGTGTTTGTGAGATACCGATATCATCGATTTTCAATACGTCGAGCATTACCGATCATATCATTCAAATACTAGTGTATGATTGCCAGTCTTCTTGAGGACCGCGCTATATAAATATGCTCATGACGGGCACCGCACACAGAGACACGAGCGTCATAGATGCGCTCGGCCACGACTCTCCACTTCGATCACGGATGCTTAAGTGCGGGACGCCGTCGCAGTGGAAGCACAAATACTATTGCGGACGAGTTGGATGCCCCGTCTGTATCGCGAGATACACTCGCCATCAGACTGCTAAGGCAACCATGCGGTTCGCTGGGGCGCGTCCCGGTGAATTCGCCAATGCCAGGATCATGATCGGCGCCTCAGACCGCGTCGGCGACATCGGCCCGATGTTCGACACTGCGAGAACGAAACTTCGGAACATCATCGATCAACGACGGGTGGCACAGGCCATCTGGCACGATGTCGAAGTGCTGGGTTGGATGCGGGTGGGCCTCGCTGCGGGTTCGCCCCCCGACAAGCCGCGTTGGGCGATCTCGACCAACCTCATGGTGTGCCATGGCACCCTACCCTACCAAGGGTTCGGTCACGCGCTGGCGGAAGGGTGGAAATCTCCCGGCCAGACCTGTGTCGAGCCGTTCGATCCGGCGATCCTGGTCCAGGAGTCCTTGGCTGGGAGCATCCAGCACGCAACGGCACCATGGCACCCGAGTTGCGACGGGAACGGTGCGTGGCCCAAGGAATGGATCAGCGGGCTATATGAATATGTGGATGGCTGGTCCCGGTCCTTTCAGAGCCTGCGGATCGATATCGGGCCGCGAGATGCCAAGCTGACCCGCCACACGCCTTGTGCGCATGTCGCGGATGAGTGGATCGAGCCAATGCCGGTGATCGTCGGCAATGACGATTTTAGTACTCTTAGGTACCCGTGGAGCTAGGGGGCGCCAGCGACGCCGCGAGGAGAGCAGCGGTGTCCCATGTCCCCAGTGCTCGCGCCCAAATCTCATGCGACAACCCGTCTGCCCCCACCTGATGTTGAGAAACGCACCCAATGCGCGCGCTACCCGCAGGCATTCCCCCATGGCAACCCATCCTGCATGACGGCCACAGTGTCGGGTTGGCGGAAAATGCCCAAACGCTGTTCCGCATGGCGATCGAGCCATCGTGCTCCGCTATCGCCGCCGAGTTGGCGAACGCGCCTCGCGGCCCCGACGAGCGGTCCTGGCAGAAGTGGGGCCAGCTACGGGATGCTCAACTTGAGCTTCACCGCTCGTACGCCCTCGCCCTCGGTGGACTGTGGGAAAGGCATTTTCGACGACATCTCTTCCATTCAGCGTCTGCCCTTGGCCCCAACACAAAGACAAAGTTGAAGGATATCGAAGAAGGTGGGTGGAAAACACTATCCGCACTGTTCGTTGAAACTCGCGGGTTTCCCCTGACAAAATTCGCGAGCCATGACGATTTGGAGCTTCTCTTCTCCGTGACATCGGTTGTCCGACACGGGAATGGCAACTCCTCAAGGACATTGTTCGCCACAAATCCCCGCCTGTTTTCAAATCAACCACACAGTGATTGGTTTTCATACTTCACGCTCGGCGGAGAGCCTGCGCACTCAATACATAACCTAGAAATTACCTTCGACGATCTAGTCCGCTTTAAAGACGCCATCATCGATTTCTGGGAAACGATCTCGCGACTGCACGCATCGTCTTCCGCCTAGAAGCTTGCCCTTGGCACGGAAGTCCGGATGCTCAGCCCACACAATCTCGGTGAGTCGCCAAAATGTCCGAAGAATCATCAGCAAAGCTTGAAATGACAGCCGCCATAGCGTCGGCGTTTGTAAGCAACAACTCCGTGTCGCAGGCCGATCTGCCCAGCCTGATCCAGGCGATCTACAAAACGATCAACGAGATCGGGACCGGAGCCCCCGCCGAAGCCGCCCCGGTTCAGGCCCCCGCCGTATCGATCCGTCGGTCGATAACCCCGGATTTCGTCGTGTGCTTAGAGGACGGCCTCAAATTTAAGTCCCTTAAGCGACACCTGCGGACCAAGTACAACATGACCCCCGAGGAGTACCGGGTGAAGTGGGGCCTTCCGAAGGACTATTCTATGGTCGCGCCCAATTACGCGGCGGCTCGCTCCGCGTTGGCTAGAGCATCAGGATTAGGCCAGGGCGGTAGGCAGGCTGCCAAGCCGAAGTCTGCTGGACGGGGTAAGAAGGCCGCCGGGGCGTAGGCTAGGGCTCGGGCCGCTGAAACACCGGCCTTACCGTCGATTAGCTGAAATCGTCCAGATTTTCCCAGATGTCATCTTGGTTGTCCGTCGCTTGCGACTGGTAGATTCTTCGTAACTCGGCGCGACCGAATTGGCCTCCGACCGCGTCCTCCGTCTCGATGAACCCACCTTCGTCCACGGGTCCGATCCAATCGAGATAGTTACTTCTCAACGGGAAGCGTTCTCCACTTAAGCCGTCGAGGTAAAAAATCAGCCCTCCCGCAAGTAGCTGCATCTTAACGATCGGGTAGTCTCCCTGTTCTGAAGCTCCGAATTCCAGTTCATCGACCAAAATTCTGAGGACCTCCGAAATACTCGCTCGCGCAGCATACGTTTTCTCACTCGACTGCGAGGGCTCTTTATTGAGAAAATCAACTAGCCTAAGCTGTTCGTCGGTTGCCGAAAATTCCGACAACCTCCGCATGTTGGCGTCCTGTTGACGTGAAATTTCTCGGTCTAAGTCCTTTAAATCTTGTTCGGCAGACAGTAGACGCTGGACGAGTGTAGAACTTCCGGTCTCGATAAGATCGGCTAACCGACGAATTCGATCAGTCAGTTCATCCCTCTCTTTCCGCTTTTCGGAAACATCATCGTCCACTCCAGAGGTATCGACGCTAGGATGCAACCGAACATTAGGAATAATAGACAAGATCGATAATTCGATTTCCCTGTAATTATATCGGAGATCGTTGGAACATTGTTGTTTTCTGAGGGCTCTTGCGCAGACGAGAGTTGCACCGCCGCTGCGCTCCCCTCGATCTCTGTAGGTCATCGATCCGCCGCAGGATTCGCACTTCGCCAATCCAGTAAACAAGTTTGAGAAACCTTTTCCCTTTCGTCCCGGAGCATTGAAGCGGCGTCGGAGGAGGGCGGCCTGGACACGATAAAACTGCTGCTCACTAATAACATAGGGAAAGTAGTTCTGGATTGGCGGGCCATCGGGCTCCCGCTTTCCGCTGACTTTCGTGTGCGGCTGAAAATCGCCCAGCACAGCCCTGTTATGCGCGATCTGCAATAGAATGGAATGTTGCCATCCGTCGCCGTGCGCAAATGGCGGAATCCGTTCCTGGTTCAATCGTTGGGCCAACTTATGGACGCCAACACCAGATTCGAGTTCATTGAATATGCGCTTCACGACCTCAACGCGATCAGGAATGGGCTCGTAAGCTCCATTCGCGAGCGTAAGCCAACGCGGGCACATGCGAGATATTGGCTTTAGTTCGGTTCGCGCCTTCCGACGCTTCTCTGCCCAGCTTTTTCGAAGTACTTCAGCCTTTCTTTGGGATTCTCCATTACCGCGAATAGCACCCATGATCCACATCATGAGTTGCATGGGATTATTCGCCATACTTTCGGTCGAATAGGCGTGTCCATCGTCGGTTGTTACGATAGTAATTCCGGACTTCGTGATACTCCGAAATAGGTCTAATGCTTCCAGTGGGTCTTCTCGACTTAATCTGTCGCAGTTCTCGACTAAAAATACCGAGCCCCTCGGCACCTCCCCCGCTTCAACCGCTTTCAGAAAGAGACCGAGCGATCCCTTGCGATGGGCACCCTTGAATGCGGAGGTCCCAAGGTCCTGATATGATTTTACGAGTTCCAGGCCGTGCTCGGCGGCGTACCTTTCGGACGCTTCCAGTTGCCGCCTGAGGCTGTCGCCCTCGACCTGACCAGGATGGCTAAACCGAATGTAGCTATACGCACGAGCCAACGCTCTGCCTCCCTGAAGCCCCTGGCCCAGGGTCGTTTAATAGGTCGGAATGTCAACAAGGTGTCGACGGCGGTGGAGTTGCGGTTCGATGTGCGCGGCTCGCCGTCCCTGCCCAACGACGTGGCCATCCGCCTGATGAAGCTTGGGGGCCGCAAGGTGACCCTGGACGGGGTGCTGGTGCTGGTGGCCATGACCCACCGCACCCAGGAGCGGAATCGGGCCGACGCCCTGGCCCGCCTGCTGGACCTGATCCGCCAGGCGGCCGAACCGCCGCCGCCGCCGCGCAAGAAGACCAAGGTCAGCAAGGCGGCCAAGGCGCGGCGCGTGGACTCCAAGGTCAAGCGCGGCGGCGTCAAGGCGACGCGGGGGAAGGTGCGCGGCGACGACTAGGGTCATGGGGTCCACGAACCCCCTTGGCGGGGCCCCCTCCCCTTGCCTATGGTGCGCCGGCCATGACCCCCGCACGTCTTCTCCTGATCTCCGCCGCCCTCGTTGGGCTTTCGGCCTGCGCCACCACAGCTCCGCTGGGTCCGCCGCCGCCTCCCCCGCCAGGGTCCGGCGGTCCGCCGTCGGCCGGCGTCTTCCGTCCGGGCGACTTCGCCTGGTCAGCCGTTCCTGGCCGAGGCCGGATCGATGGGCGCATGACCTTCCGGAGCGGTGTGGCGCGCTACACCTGCGCCGGCGCCGGCGTGGTGCTGACGCCGGAGACGCTGTGGACGCGCCGGCGGATGACCATTCTCTACAACTCGCCCGACCGCTCGGCCTTGCCGGCCGAACAGGTGCGGGCGCGCACGCCGTCGGCCCCCAATGGCGACTACTCGGCCTTTGTCCGCCGCACCACCTGCGACGCGTCGGATCGCTTCAACTTCCAGGGTCTGGCGAACGGCGCCTGGTTCGTGATCACGGTCGCCAAGCCCGTTGGCGGCAGTGGTCCGGATATGGCGATCATGCGCCGCGTGGAGATCCGCGCGGGCCGGCCAGTGGCGATCGAGCTCTAGGCCCGCCCGCCACCGCTCAGGTCAGATTTGGATCTAGAACCGCGCGGCGCCGCGCTTCTCGGGTTCGGCCATCTCGGAATCGAGCATGTCGGCCACGCGCAGCATGAATTCCTGACGACGCGCGGCGGCCGCGACCGGATCGGGCGTATTCTTCACCGCCTGGGAGGCGTCCTTGCGGGCTTCCGAGCGCAGGCGTTCGATGACCGCGGCCAAGTGGCCCTCGGCCTTGCGGGCGTCCATCAGGGCGGCGTGCGAGCGGGTCTCCGTGATGCGCTTGTTCAGCTGGGCCTCGATGTCCGAGCCGGCCTCGACCCGCGACGCCATGGTGGCGAAATCGCGGACGTACATCTGGATGAATTGTTCCTCGGGCATAGCGCCGACTCCTTACTGGTCTGGGAAAACGCGCGAACGTTCGCAGACGCGAACAGCAGGGGCGCGATCAGTCATGAACCCCTTTAGCACAGATTGCCGGCCTTTGCCGAACTAACCCATTACCAAGGCGTTAAGCCCGGTGGGATGGATATCTCAGGGAGAGACTTGATGCGCAGATTGATCACTATCGGGTTGGCCGCCGTCTCCGTGGCCGCCGCCGCCGGCGTTGGGGCGGCCTCCGCCCAGCCATATGGCTACGGACAGTACAACGACCGGGACCGCGACGGCATCAGCGATCGAAACGACCGCGACCGTGATGGCGACGGTATCCGCAATCGCAACGACCGGGACCGCGACAACGACGGCATTCGCAATCGCAATGACCGCTATGACAACCGCTATGGCCGCTGGGACCACCGGTGGGGCCGCCAGCCGGCTCCGCCGCCGAGACACTGGCGTCATACCAACAGCTGGTACGGGCATGTCCGCGCCTGCCAGATTCGCTACCGCAGCTACAACCCGGCCCGGGACATGTACTTCACGGGTCGCGTCTGGACCCGCTGCAGGCTCTAGGCTGGTCAGACCCGCAGTAAAATCAGGTCCCGCTCAGCGATGAGCGGGACCTTTTTGCGTTAGTGCACCTTCGCCTTGCCGATCTGCAGGCCTTCATCCGTGGCGCCGACCTCGATCACCGAGCCGTCCTGGAAGTCCCCGGCCAGGAGCTTCTTGGCGATGGGGTCGATCAGCTCCTTCTGGATCACCCGCTTCAGCGGCCGGGCCCCATAGACCGGGTCGTAGCCGCGCTCGGCGATCCAGTGGTTGGCCGCAGTGTCCAGGGTGATGGACATCCGCCGCGCGGCCAGCAGCTTCTCCACCCGCTGCATCTGGATGCCGACGATGTTGTCCATCTCGGAGCGGCCCAGCCGCTTGAAGAGGATGATCTCGTCGATCCGGTTCAGGAACTCGGGCCGGAAGTGGCGGCGCACGACGTCCATGACCATGGGCCGGACCTCCTCGACATCCTCGCCCTCCGACTGGCCGGCCAGGAATTCCGAGCCGAGGTTGGAGGTCATGATCAGGATGGTGTTGCGGAAGTCGACCGTGCGGCCCTGACCGTCGGTCAAACGGCCGTCGTCCAGCACCTGCAGCAGGATATTGAAGACGTCGGGGTGGGCCTTCTCCACCTCGTCGAACAGCACGACCTGATAGGGCCTGCGGCGCACCGCCTCGGTGAGCGCCCCACCCTCGTCGTAGCCAACATAGCCGGGGGGCGCCCCGATCATGCGGCTGACCGAGTGCTTCTCCATGTACTCGCTCATATCCATCCGGGTGATGGCGGCCTCGTCGTCGAACATGAATTCGGCCAGAGCCTTGGTGAGCTCGGTCTTGCCCACGCCGGTCGGGCCGAGGAACAGGAACGAGCCGATGGGCCGGGCCGGATCCTGCAGACCCGCGCGGGCGCGGCGCACGGCGTCGGAGACGGCGACCAGGGCCTCTTCCTGACCGACCACGCGGCCCCGCAGGGCGTCCTCCATCGCCAGCAGCTTCTCGCGTTCGCCCTCGAGCATCTTCTCGACGGGCACCCCGGTCCAGCGGCTGACCACGGCGGCGATCTGCTCGGCGTCCACCACCTCGGGGCTGACGGCGTCGGTGGGCTCCTTGGCCTCCTCCTCGGCCAGGCGGCGTTCAAGGCCGGGGATTTCGCCATAGGCGATCTCCGAGGCGCGCTGCAGGTCACCGCGGCGCTGGGCGGCGACCAGTTCGGCGCGCAGGCGGTCGACGGCCTCGCGGAGCTGGGCGGACTGGCCGACCTTCTCCTTCTCGGCGCGCCACTTGGCGGTCATCTCCTCGGACTCGGATTCAAGCTCGGAGAGTTCCTCCTCGAGCTTTTCGAGGCGGTGCTTGGAGGCCGCGTCGGTCTCCTTGGTCAGGGCCTCGCGCTCGATCTTCAGCTGCACGACGCGGCGGTCGATCTCGTCGAGTTCCTCGGGCTTGCTGTCGACCGCCATGCGCACGCGGCTGCCGGCCTCGTCGATCAGGTCGATGGCCTTGTCGGGCAGGAAGCGGTCGGTGATGTAGCGGTGCGACAGGGTGGCGGCGGCCACGATGGCGCTGTCGGAGATCCGCACCCCGTGGTGCAGTTCGTACTTCTCCTTCAGGCCGCGCAGGATGGAGACGGTGTCCTCCACCGTGGGCTCATCGACAAAGACCGGCTGGAAGCGGCGAGCCAGCGCCGGGTCCTTCTCCACGTGCTTGCGATATTCATCGAGGGTGGTGGCGCCGACGCAGTGCAGTTCGCCCCGCGCCAGGGCGGGCTTGAGGAGGTTGGAGGCGTCCATCGCCCCGTCGCTTTTGCCCGCGCCCACCAGGGTGTGCATCTCGTCGATGAACAGGATGATCGAGCCCTCGGCGGCGATCACCTCGTTGAGCACCGCCTTCAGGCGCTCCTCGAACTCGCCGCGGTACTTCGCCCCGGCGATCAGGGCGCCCATGTCGAGGGACAAGAGCTTCTTGTCCTTCAGGCCTTCCGGGACGTCGCCGTTGATGATGCGCAGGGCCAGGCCCTCGACGATGGCGGTCTTGCCCACGCCGGGTTCGCCGATCAGCACGGGGTTGTTCTTGGTGCGGCGCTGCAGCACCTGGATGGTGCGGCGGATCTCCTCGTCGCGGCCGATCACCGGGTCGAGCTTGCCGTCACGGGCCGCCTGGGTCAGGTCGCGGGCGTAGCGCTTGAGGGCGTCATAGCCTTCCTCGGCCGAGGCGCTATCGGCCGTGCGGCCCTTGCGGACGGCCTTGGCGGCTTCCTCCAGACCAGGCGCCGTGGCGCCGGCGGACGACAGGGCCTTGCCCGCCTCCCCGCCTTCCTTGGCGATGGCGATCAGCAGGCGTTCGGTGGTGACGAAAGCGTCGCCGGCCGCCTTGGCGCCGCTCTCGGCCTCGGCGAAGACTCGGGCCGTCTCAGGGGCCATGTAGATCTGGCCCGAGCCGCCCTCCACGCGGGGACGCTTGGAGAGCAGGGTGTCAGTCGCCGGTTCGACGACATCGGGCCGCCCGCCGGCGCTCTCGATGAGGGCGCGGGAGAGGCCGTCCTTCTCCTCAAGCAGAACCTTGAGCAGGTGTTCGGGCGCCAGCTGCTGGTGCCCCCTGGCCATGGCCAGGCTCTGGGCTGACTGGATCGCCTGTTTGGCGCGGTCGGAATAGAGGTCGATATTCATGAGGTCCCCTCGTAAGGCGGATTAGCGGGGCCGCCTTGATCAAGCGCAACCTCCACGGCCTCGATGTAGGTGTGACCTTTGCGCCACACAAGCGTGGCGGCCGGAAAAGTTAGGGCCGGCCGGCGGCCTGGAGCCGGAGCGCCGCATTCTCGGCCTCCAGCGCCTCGAGCCGCTCGCGCATGGGTCCTAGCACCATCTCGATCTCCGGGCCGGTGAAGCGCCGGGTGATGTGTTGCGGGCAGTTCCAGTCGAAGGCTTCCAGCTTCAGCACGAACGCCCGCTCCGGGCGTCCCTTGTAGCCGGGGTCGGTCAGGCGCGCGGCCAGCTCAGGGTCGGCGGCGAGGTCGCGGGCCTCCATGCGGGCCAGGATCTTCAGCCGCGCCTGGTTGGGATAGTCCATCAGGATCAGGGCCACCCGATCGTCGGCGGCGACATTGCCGAGGCTGAAGTACTGCCTGTTCCCGCGATAGTCGGCGAAGCCCAGGGTGGTCTCGTCCAGCACCCGCAGGAAACCCCGCGGGCCGCCGCGATGCTGCACATAGGGCCAGCCACTCTCCGACACGCTGGCCAGGTAGAAGCTGTCGCGCTCGCTAATGAAGGCCGCTTCATTTTCGGTGAACCGGTCGGAGGTCCGCTCGCCCTCGAACCGTTCCCAGATCTTGCGGGCGCCATTGGCCGCCTGGGCCGCCTGCACGCTGGGGGTGGCGAGCCGGTCGAGGTAGTCGTAGGCCATGGCGCGCGCTCCGGGTTGGCCCGAAAGATAGGCGCTGGGGCGCGAAGCGCTACTGCCGCGCCATCTCCGCCTCGCCCAGCAGTTCGCCGTCCAGGTCCTGGTCGGCGTCCATGGTGACGACGACGCGCCGCAGCTTGCCGGTGAAGGTGAAGGGGGCGGCGTAGGGGGCGACGGGGCTGCCCCGGTCGCGGCCGATATCCAGGCCCGACCAGGAGATGAAGGTGGCGAAGCCGATATGGGTCTTCACCTCGCCCGCCACGCGGCCGTCGATCGCCAGGGTGAAGGTGCGGCCGTCGGAGCCCTGGCGGCAGCGCAGGGCGAGCTTGCGCAGACCCGGGGCGATGGGCTCGGCGGAGCTGACCGTCGCCAGGGCGCCGCCGACGTTCAGGGTGTGATGCAGCCGGCCGCCCTGGACATAGAACGAGTAGCCGCAGGTGGCGTCGCCGTGGGCCAGCAGCACCCCATCCGCCCCACCCGGCGGGATCACCGCCTCGGCCTCGATGACATAGGAGCGGCTGCGCACGTCCGGGGCCACGTCGGCGGGCAGATGGCCCATGCCGGGGTGGAAGACGAAGCGCTTGCGGGCGCCGTGGTAGCGCAGGGCGTTCTCGGCGAAGCGCGGGCCGAAGCGATCGTCGAGGGGCAGAACCTTGTAGGCCTCCGCGGCCTTCCACCACTCCGCCACCAAGGCGGCCACCCTTTCGGGCTCGGCGGCAGCGAGGTCGCGGGTCTCCGAGAAGTCGGCGTTCAGGTGATAGAGTTCCCAGACATCGGTGTCGAAGGGCGTGCCGGGCGCATGGAAAGCCACGGCCTTCCAGCCATCCTTCCAGAGACCCCGGTGGCCGAACATCTCGAAGTGCTGGGACTTGCTCTTACTCGGGGCGGACGGGTCCTTCAGCGAGGCGGCGAAGCTCACCCCCTCGAGCGGCATCTGTGGAACCCCGGCGATCACAGCCGGCGGCTCGACGCCCAGGATGTCCAGCAGGGTCGGGGTGAAGTCGCTGACGTGGGCGAACTGGGTCCGCAGCTCGCCGCGCGCGGCCAGGCCGTTCTTCCAGGAGATCACCAGGGGATCGCGGATGCCGCCGCCGTGGGTGTTCTGCTTGTAGCGGCGAAGAGGGGTATTGGACGCCATGGCCCAGCCCTGCGGGAAGTTGGAATGGCTGTCGGGGCCGCCGATATCGTCCAGCCGGGCCAGCTTCTCGGCCATGGGCTCGAACTTCAGATTGTACGGGCCCATGGCGTTGACCATGCCCAGAGGCCCGCCCTCCTGGCTGGCGCCGTTGTCGGACATGACCACGATCAAGGTGTCATCCTTGATCCCCGCCTCCTCCAGGAAGGCCACCAGCCGGGCCAGGTGCCGGTCGGCGTGGTCGAGCATGCCGGCATAGGCGCTCTGCAGGCGGGTGAAGACCCGCTTGTCGTCGGGAAGACACTCGTCCCAGGCGCGGACACCGTCGTTGCGCTCGGGCATGACGGTGTCGGCGGGCACGACACCCATGGCCTTCTGGCGAGCCAGGCGCTGCTCCCGCTCCACGTCCCAGCCGTGCTCGAAGACCGGGTCGTACTGGCGAATGATGTGCTGCGGCGCCTGGTGCGGGGCGTGGCAGGCGCCAGGCGCCAGCCACAGCAGCCAGGGCTTGTCCGGCGCATCGGCCTGGTGGTCGGCGATGAAGCGGATCGACTGGTCCACCAGATCGGCGGTCAGATGGTAGCCCTCGGCGTAGCTCGTGGGTTGCTCGATGGGGGTGTTGTCGCGCACCAGCTCGGGCGCGAACTGGTCGGTCTCGGCGTCCATGAAGCCGTAGAAGCGGTCGAAGCCGCGCCCAAGGGGCCAGCCGTCGAAAGGACCCGAAGGGCCGGTCTCGGTCAGGGGCGTCGCGTGCCACTTGCCCACCATGTAGGTGGAATAGCCGTGCGGCTTGAGCATCTCCGGCAGGGTCCCGGCCTCGCGGGCGATCTTGCCGCGATAGCCCGGGAAGCCTGAGTCGAAATTGGACAGACAGCCCATCCCCACCGAGTGGTGGTTGCGGCCGGTCAGCAGCGCCGCCCGCGTGGTGGAGCACATGGCCGTGGTGTGGAAGCCGGTATAGCGCAGGCCGTCGGCGGCGAGCGCATCGATGGTGGGCGTCTTGATCGGCGAGCCGTAGCAGCCGAGGTCGGAGAACCCGACATCGTCGAACAGAACGACCAGGATGTTGGGCGCGCCTTTCGGCGGCGTAGGCTGCGGCGGCCAGTAGGGCGTGGAGTCCGCCAGGGTCGCCCCGATCTTCGCCGCCATCGCATCCTCCGGAAAACTATTGGCAGAAGAGATGCCAGTTTTTCCGGAGGACGGGAAGAGGCCCTGCTCGCCTTACTTCTGGGTCGCGTAGAGCTTCACCACCGAATGCAGGAAATCCCGGCCCTCATAGAGGGAGCGGACCCGGATGCGCTCGTTCAGACCGTGGGTCCCGCCCCCATCCGGATCGCCGAACATGCCTGAGAGACCGTAGCTGGGGATGCCGGCGGCGTTGGTGAAGCGGCTGTCAGTGGCCCCGGTGCTCATGGTCGGCACCAGGGGAACGCCCGGCCACATCTGGTTGGAGACCTGCTCGATGGGACCCAGGATCGCGCGGGTCAGCGGCGGCGGCGGTGAGACGGGGCTGGGGACGCCCACCATGGTGACGGCGATCTTGTCGTCGGCGAACACCTTCACCAGCTGGGCCTTCACCGATTCCAGACTCTCGCCCGGCAGGATGCGGCAGTTCACATTGGCCTGCGCCCGCTGCGGCAAGGCGTTGGGGGCGTGGCCGGCGTCGACCATGGTGGCTACGCAGGTGGTGCGCATCATGGAGTTGCGGCTGGCGTCCTTGATCACCTGCGCGATGGCCGCGGCGTTGGTGGGATCCTTGGCGACGGCCGCCATGGCCGCGCCCGAGGCGCCGCCCTCGATCATCGACATCTTCTCGAAGTGGTTCTTCGTGGCGTCGTTCAGCCGAATGGGGAAGTCATAGGCGGCCAGCCGGTCGATGGCGGCGGCCAGGTGGTAGATGGCGTTGTCCTTCGACGGCCGCGAGGAGTGGCCGCCGGGGTTGGTCGTGACCAGGGTGAAGTCCTGATAGACCTTCTCGCCGGCCTGGACGCCGAGGAACTGGCGATTGCCCTCCGCGTCGAGCCGCCCGCCCGCGCCCTCGTTCAGGGCGAACTGCGCCTCCATCAGCGGGCGATGGTGCTTCAGCAGCCACTCGACCCCGTCGAAGGTGTCCGACGTCTCCTCGCCGCAGGTCAGGACCAGGCGCAGGCCCCGGCGCGGCTTGAAGCCCTCGGTCTTGTAGCGGATCAGGCTGTCGGTGAAGACCGCCGCCATGGCCTTATCGTCGCTGGCGCCCCGAGCGTAGAAATAGCCGCCCTCCTCGATCAGGGTGAAGGGATCGCGCTCCCAGTCGGCGCGGTTGGCCTCCACGACGTCAAGGTGGGCCAGCAGCATGATCGGCTTGGCCTTGGCGTCGGTCCCGGCCAGGGTGGCGACGAGATTGCCATCCTTGGGACGCTCGGTGGGGGCCAGGACCTGGACGTCCTTGTCAGCGTAACCGGCGGCCTTGAGGCGCACGGCCATCTTCTCGGCGGCGGCGGTGCAGCTGCCCACCGACAGCGTGGTGTTGGTCTCCACCAGCTCCTTGTAGAGCGCCCGGAAGGCGACCTGGTCCGGCCGCGCCTGGGCGTGAGCGGCGGAGGCCGAAAGGGTCGCGGCGCCGAGCGCGGCGAGGAGGACGGTGCGGATCATGTGAAGGCCCCAATCGACTGTTGGGCGGGACCCTAGGCAGGGGCGTCACGGGGAGCAAGGATGTGACGGTGCCCAATGCTGCCGTATCGCGGGTTGCGCGCTGGAGAAGCGTCTCATGACCGTGGAGGATTTCTTCGCGAGGCATCCCGAAGCTCGCGCCGTTCATGAGGCCGTCCAGGCCGCCGTGGAGGCCATCGGCCCGGCGCGGGTGCGGGTCGGGAAGAGTCAGGTGGGCTTTTCTCGCGCACATCCCTTCGCCGCGACCTGGCGGCCGGAACAGTACCTGAGGCGAGCAAGAGCGCCGCTCGTCCTGTCGGTCTATTTGCGGCGACGAGACGCCTCGCCGCGCTGGAAGGAGGTCGTGGAGCCCAGGCCCGGCCGCTTCACGCACCATCTAGAACTCTCATCCGCGCAGGAGGTCGATGACTTCGTGCGGGCGTGTCTGGCGGAGGCCTGGAAGGAGGCCGGCTAGGTCAGTTCAGCGACGCCTTCTTCACCGGCGCAGGCGGCAGGGGGGCGATGTTGACGCCTTCTTCCTTGAGATCGCGAACCTCGGCGGGGGTGGCTTCGCCGTAGATGCCGCGGTTCTCGGACTTGCCGGCGTGGATGGCGCGGGCCTCGTCGGCGAAGGTGTCGCCGACATAGTCGAAGTTGTCCTCGACGTGCTGACGCACCTCGGCCATCGCCTGCATCATGACTTCGCGGGCAGCGGGCGTCATGTCGGGGGTGTTGCGCTTCGTGCCGGCCACCATGGGGGCCATGATCTGTTTGGTGACGGCGGTCGAGCCGCAGGTCGGGCAGCCGATCTGGCCGGCGGCGGCCTGGGCGTCATAGTCGTCCGACGAGCCGAACCAGCCCTCGAATTCGTGGGCGTGGTCGCAGGCGAGCGCATAGCGGATCATGCGAGCGCCGCCGGAGCGGCGAAGGCCCGAGCGTTGGCGAGCGCCGGGATCGCGGAACGCGCCTTGCCGACGGCGGCGAGGTCGAGGTCCACCACCAGGACGCCGGGCTCGTCATGGGCCAGTTCGCCAATGATCTGACCCCAGGGGGCGATGGCGATGGTGTGGCCCCAGGTGCCGCGGCGGTCCTCGTGGAAGCCGCCCTGGGCCGGCGCCAGCACGAAGCTGCCGGTCTCGATGGCCCGGGCGCGCAACAGGATCTCCCAGTGCGCCTCGCCCGTCGGCCGGGTGAAGGCGGCCGGGACCAGCATGACCTGGGCGCCGGCGAGCGCCAGGGCCCGATAGACCGCCGGGAAGCGCATGTCGTAGCAGATGGTGAGGCCGAGCGGCGTCTCGCCGGCCAGGGCGGTGACGGCGCGGTCGCCGGGCTCGTAGGTCTCGCTCTCGCGCGCGCTCTCGCCGGTGGGCAGGTCGACGTCGAACATGTGCAGCTTGTCGTAGGTGGCGGTGATCTCACCGGCCGGCGAGATGAGGGCCGCGCGGTTGGCGGCCTTGCCGTCCTCGCGCAGCACCAAGGCCGAGCCGATCAGCAGCCAGACGCCGAGTTCCTTGGCGAGCGCCTGCATGCCGAGGACGACGGGATCCTCGGCCAGCAGCATGAGCTGCGGCAGCAGGGCCGCCTTGTCCTTCTGCAGGATGTTGCTGGCCTCGGGCGTGGCGATGAAAGTCGCGCCTTTGGCGGCGGCCTCCCGCACCAGCGGCGCGAGGTGGTCGAGCGCCGCGGCGTGGCTGGCGGGGGTCCGGGTCTGGATCAGTCCGACGCGCAAGGTCATGGCCTATCTACAAGCCCGCAACGCCCGGCTTGGCAAGGCTCAAGCGGCCAGCAGGGGGTCCAGCTTGCCGTCCCGCTCCAGGGCCATCATGTCGTCGCAACCGCCGATGTGCTCCTCGCCGATGAAGATCTGCGGGAAGGTGGCGCGGCCGTTGGACCGCTGCATCATTTCCTTGCGCTTCTCCGGATCGAAGGCGGCCTCGATCTCGGTGAACTCGACGCCCTTCTTCTCCAGCAGGGAAACGGCGCGGACGCAGTAGGGGCAGAAGGGCTTGGTGTAGATGGTGACTTGGGTCATGGCTCCACTAACGCCGAAAGAGGTTGAAGGATCTCATATGGTGGTGTTCGCCGCTTCTTTCACCCTGGCCACCACCGCCACGTCGACGCAGGCGGCCCCGGCCTTGAGCAGGGCGCGCGCGCAGCCTTCGAGGGTGGCGCCGGTGGTCATGACGTCATCAATCAGCAGGATTCGCCGGCCCGCCACCTGTTTCGCGCGGCTGGGCGGCACGGCGAAGGCCGCCGCCACATTCCTGCGCCGACCGGAGCCGGACTTGCCGCCCTGTGTCTCCGTGGCGCGCACCCGGGTCAGGGCGTCGGGCAGATAGAGCACGCCGGACAGCCGGCTGAGCGGCCGGGCGATCTCGGCGGCCTGGTTATAGCGGCGTCCCAGCAGACGGGTGGGATGCAGCGGCACCGGGGCGATGGCATGGGCCTGCGCGATCAGGTCGCGCGCGGAGCGGCTGATCCAGCGGGCGAAAAGGGGGGCCAGATCGGTGCGGTCGGCGTGCTTGAGCTGCAGGATCGGGCCGCGCGAGGCGTCGTCATAGAGGCAGGCGGCCCGGGCCCGGGCGAAGGCGCGGGGCTTGGCCAGGCAGGCGGCGCATCGCACCCCCTCCCCCAGGGAATATTCGAACGGTGTCCCGCAGCCGTCGCAGACTGGATCGTCGAGGAAGGTGATCTGGCTCCAGCCGGGTGCGGTAAGGCCGGTGGCCAGCGGCCGAGGTCCGTCGTCCAGGGACTGAGGCGGGAACAGGAGGTCCAAAGCGGTCCGCGCGGCGGATTTCATGCGCGGCCCTGGTTTCCACCAGGCCTCCGACACGTCATCTTGCAGGCTCATGTCCGCCCCGCCCCTGCTCTTCGACCGCGACCAGCTGCGCGCCCGCCTGACCCGCGCCGCGCCCGGCTACGGAAACGCCGACTTCCTTAAGCGCCGCGCGGCGGAGGACGCCGTGGTGCGCCTGGAGGCGATCCTGCGGGAGTTTCCGCGCGCCGTCGACCTCGGGGCCCGCAACGGGGCCTTTCGTGAGGCGCTGAGGGCGAGTGATGCGGCGGGCCGGGTAGGCCTGCTGGTGGAGGCCGACCTCTCGCCGGCCATGCTGGCCGGCCGGGAGGGTCCGCGCATCGTCGCCGACGAGGAGCGCCTGCCCTTCGCCTTCGGGTCGCTGGACCTGGTGGTCTCGACGCTCGCCCTGCACTGGACCAATGACGTGGTGGGCGCCCTGATCCAGATCCGGCGGGCCTTGAAGCCCGACGGTCTGTTCATCGGCTCGATGTTCGGCGGCGCGACCCTCACCGAGCTGCGGGCCTCCCTGCTGTCGGCGGAGATCGAGCTGACCGGCGGCGCGGCGAGCCGCATCTCGCCCTTCGCAGACGCCTATGACGCCGCGGGCCTGCTCCAGCGGTCAGGCTTTGCGCTGCCCGTCGTCGACGTGGACCGGGTGACCGTGCGCTATTCGCATCCCATCAAGCTGCTGGCCGACCTGCGGGCCATGGGTGAGACCAGCGTCCTGGCCGACCGCCACCCGCGGGCCCTGACCAAGACCCTGCTGGCGCGGGCGATGGAGATTTATGTCGAGCGATTCGCTGAGCCGGACGGCCGGGCGCCCGCCACCTTCGAGATCCTGACGCTCACCGGCTGGACCCCGGACGCCAGCCAGCAGCAGCCCCTGAAGCCCGGCAGCGCCAAGATGCGGCTGGCCGACGCCCTGGGGACGATCGAACAGCCGCTGCCGCGGGACGAGGACTGAACTTTAGGCGCCAGGTGAAGTTGTTCCGGCGACCCCCAAAACTGGTTCGGTTACCTAACGAGTTTCAGCTTGGTCATGGCGTTTCTCCGGTTGCGTTGATCCGGGTTCTATTGCCATCCTGCTGCCACTGTAGTGGCGGCAACAGTGGAGCTTTGGTCCGATGAGACGCGCCGACCGCCTGTTCCAGATCATCCAGATCCTGCGCCGCTCGCGCCGTCCGGTGACCGCCGATGCGTTGGCCGAGGAGCTGGAGACCTCCAAGCGCACGGTCTATCGCGATGTCGCCGACCTGATGGCCCAGCGGGTGCCGGTGCGCGGCGAGGCGGGCATCGGCTACGTGCTGGACCAGGGCTATGACCTGCCGCCCCTGATGCTGACACCCGATGAGATCGAGGCCGCGGTGCTGGGCGCCCAGTGGGTGGCCAGCCGGGGGGACGCGGCCCTGGCCATAGCCGCCCAGGACCTGATCGCCAAGATCAGCGCCGCCATTCCCGAACGCCTGCGGCCCTATATCGACGCCCCGTCCCTGGGCGCCGCCAAGTCGTGGAAGCTCCAGCCCGACGCCATCGACATGGCCCAGGTCCGCGCCCAGATCCACGCCGGTCGCAAGATCGCCATCCACTACAAGGACGAGCAGGGCCGCGACAGCGAGCGCACCATCTGGCCGGTGACCATCGGCTATCACGACACTGTCCGGATGCTGATGGCCTGGTGCGAGATGCGCCAGGACTTCCGCTCCTTCCGCGCCGACCGGGTGACCGGCGCCGAGTTCCTGGAGGATCGCTACCCAGAACGTCCCGCCGTCCTGCGCGCCAAATGGCGCAGGGTGATGGAGGAGCGGCGCTGCGAGGAGATCGAGAAGTTCAAGGCGCGGGAGGCGGCGGCGGAGAGGCCATAACCACCGGCCGCCTCTGCTGATCCAGCGCCACCATCATGTCTGCCCGGCCCGGCATCTCGGCCAGGATGTGGCGGGTGAGGCGTTCGTAGTGGGCGATGAAGTCTGCGACCTGGGCGTCGGTCATGGCGCGCTTCAGGTCGCCGCCTTCGCGGGCCAGGCGGGCGCGCAGCTTGGCCTCCTGTTCCTGGCGCCAGGCCAGGACGACGTCGAAGCTGGGCGCCTTCAGCAGGACCAGCAGGTCGATGCGGGCGAATAGCGCCTGATAGGGGCCGGCCAAGGCGTCGTTGACGAAGGATCGCCAGCGGCCGTCGGGGTCGCGGTCTCGCTCCAGGGCGTTGATGGGCGCCGAGACATCGGCCTGCGGAACGGCGCCGACGCACCAACCCTCGAACAGGATGACGTCCACAGGCCCGGCGACAGGCACGCCCTGGGGCCGGCGGTCGTCGGCCGCCTTGTCGAAGGCGGGCAGCAGGGTCTCGCCGGGGCCGGCCAGGCCATCGAGCACCGCCAGGCCCAGGGCCACATCATGGGTTCCCGGCACGCCGCGCGTGGCCATCAGGGGGTGGACGTCGCGGGCCAAGTCCTGGCGCTGGGCGCGGGTCAGGTAGAGGTCGTCGAGGGAGAGGGAGGCCACTTTGAGACCCTGGTCCTCCAGCATCCGCCGCAGGACGGCGGTCAGGGTCGACTTGCCGCTGGCCTGGCTCCCGCAGACCCCCACGACGAAACCGGGCGTCCGGGCGTCAGCGATGATGCGGGCCGCCAGCGGCCCACAGATCGCCAGGGCGGTCTCGGCGAAGTCGGGCGGCAAGCCCTCGGCGGCGATGAAGTCGGAAAGCCAGGCGTCCACGGGACAAGCCTAGCTGATGGCCGTCTCGATGGCGGTAGCGGCCTTGTTCATCAGGTCGAACAGCACGGTCTGGAAGGCGCCGATGGCGGCCACCACCGCCATGCCCAGGACGCCGGCCAGGATCGCGTACTCGATCATGGTGGCCCCGCGCTCGTCCCGCAGGAAGGCGATCAGATGAGATCGCGCAGCCAGGCCACCAGCGGCGCATCGGCCGGCGGCATCGGATAGTCGCCGAGTCTTGAGGGTTTCACCCATGCCAGCGCCGCGTGCTCCCTGGCCGTGATCACGCCATCCCATCGACGGCACAGGTAGAGTGGCATCATGAGGTGAAAGGATTCGTAACTGTGGCTGGCGAAGACGAAGGGGGCCAGGCAGGCCTGGGTCACACCGATGCCCAGCTCCTCCTCCAGCTCCCGGATCAGGCACGCTTCCGGGGTCTCGCCGGGCTCGAGCTTGCCGCCGGGAAACTCCCAGAGGCCGGCGAGCGTCTTGCCCTCCGGCCGCTGGGCGATCAGCACGCGGCCGTCGCTATCGATCAGGGCGGCGGCGGCGACAAGCACCATGGGTTTGGGATCGGCCATGGCGCCTGCATCGCGGGCCGGAAGAAGAAATGCAACAGCCGGGACGAATGACGCGGGGTGACGGTGGCGTCGCGCGACAGGGCAGGTAGTCTAGACCCAAGGCCCCCTGAGAGGCCCGGGAGACGCCGGTGATCGACCTCTACTATGCCGCCACGCCCAACGGCTGGAAGATCAGCATCATGCTGGAAGAGTGCGGCCTGCCCTATGCCGTGCATCCGGTGAACCTGGGCCGGGGCGAGCAGTTCGCGCCCGACTTTCTGAAGCTCAGCCCCAACAACCGCATCCCGGCCATCATCGACCAGGACCCGGCGGACGGCGGGCCGCCGATCGGGGTCTTCGAGACCGGCGCCATCCTGGTCTATCTGGCCGAGAAGACCGGCCGCTTCCTGCCCGCCGATGTGCGGGGCCGCTCAAGCGTCATGCAGTGGCTGATGTGGCAGGTGGGGGGCCTGGGCCCCATGCTGGGCCAGAACGGCCACTTCAAGCTCTATGCGCCGGAGAAGATCGCCTACGCCATCGACCGCTATGAGCGGGAGGCCGCGCGCCTGTACGGCGTGCTGGATGGCCAGTTGGGGCGGACCGGCGCCTATGTGGGCGGCGACGACTATTCCATCGCCGACATGGCCTGCTTCCCCTGGCTGATCACCCACAAGGCGCAGGGCTTCACCCTGGACGACTATCCCCATATCAAGCGCTGGTTCGCCACGGTGCGGGCGCGGCCGGGCGTGGTGGCGGGGACCTCGGTGGGCCGGATGGCGCGGCCGGGCGAGATGGACGCGCAGACCAAGCAGAACCTCTTTGGGATCGCCGCCACATGATCGAGTGCTTCTTCGACTGCTCCAGCCCCTGGACCTATCTGGCCTTCCACAACCTGCGTCCGATGGCGGCGGAGCTGGGGGTGGAGATCGACTGGCGGCCGATCCTGGTGGGCGGCATCTTCAACACCGTGAACCCCTCGGTCTATGAGCAGCGGGCCACACCGGTGCCGGCCAAGGCGCGCTACATGAAGAAGGACCTGGAGGACTGGGCGCGGCATTCCGGCATCGCCATCACCTTCCCGCCCAAGGTCTTCCCGGTGAACAGCGTCAAGGCCATGCGCGGCTGCATCTGGCTGGCGCCGCAGGGCAAGCTCGTGGCCTTCGCCGACGCCGTCTTCAAAGCCTACTGGACTGACAACCGCGACATCTCACAGGACGAGGTGCTGGCCGAGATTTGCCATGCCGTCGGGATCGACCCTGCGGACTTCCTCCCAGGTATCGCCGAGCCCGCCATCAAGGATCAGCTGCGCCTCAACACAGAGGAGGTGATCGCCCGCGGCGGCTTCGGCTCGCCAACCATCTTCGTGAACCGCACCGACATGTACTTCGGCAACGATCGCCTGCCCCTGATCGCCGACGCGGTCGCGGCCCTCAAGGACCACAAAGCATGAGCCGCGAGACCATCCTCGAGCCCGACCTGCCGATCGTCGATCCGCACCACCACCTGTGGGACCGGCCCGCCGCCCTGATGGCCGCCCTGCCCCCGCCCAAGCACGGCTTCGAACAGTTGATCCGCAGGGTCCCACGCTACCTGCTGGACGAACTTCTGGCCGACATGAAGCGCGGCCACAACGTCAAGGCCACGGTCTATATGGAGTGCGGCTCCATGTACCGCGGCCGGGGTCCCGCCACCTTGAAGCCGGTGGGGGAGACCGAGTTCGTCAATGGCGTGGCGGCCATGTCGGCCAGCGGCCTCTATGGCGACGTCCTGGCCTGCGCCGGGATCGTCGGCCATGCGGACTGCAATCTTGGCGCGGCGGTGCGTGACGTTCTGGAGGCCCACATCGTCGCCGGCGGCGGACGGTTCCGCGGCATCCGCCAGAGCGCCTCGGCCGATCCCGACAAGAACGTCCTGGGGCCTTTGGCTCGGACCGAGGGCGGCCTCTACATGTCGGCCAAGTTCCGCGAGGGCTTTGCTGAGCTGGCGCCCCTGGGCCTCTCCTTCGACGCCTGGATGCTGGAGCCGCAGCTTCCTGACCTGATCGATCTGGCCCGCGCCTTCCCCGACACCCAGATCATCCTCGACCACGTCGGCACCCCGTTGGGGATCGCCAGCTACGCCGGCAGGCGAGAGGAGCGGTTCCCGATCTGGAAGGACAACATCCGCAAGCTGGCGGAACTGCCCAATGTGGCGGTGAAGCTGGGGGGCCTGGCCATGGTGTTCCCGGGCTTCGCCTCCTTCATGTCCGATCCGCCAACCTCGTCGGAGGCGCTGGCGGCGGAGTGGAAGCCCTATATCGAAACCTGCATCGAGGCTTTCGGACCTGACCGCGGCATGTTCGAGAGCAACTTCCCGGTCGACATCGGCACCTGCGACTACGACGTGCTGTGGAACGCCTTCAAGGTGCTGGCCAAGGGGGCCTCGGCGGCGGAGAAGACGGCGCTGTTCTCGGGCACGGCCACCAAGATCTACCGTCTCGACCTGTGAGGGACCTGCTGTTTCAGGGTGCGGTGCGCACCTGGGTTCACCCGGAAACCGTGTCGGTGGGCCGCCTGCCGGCGCGCGCCAGCTTCACGCCCTATGGCGATATGCAGAGCGCCTTGGCGCGCAGGTCCTCCCCCTTTGTCCGCTCCCTGAACGGCGACTGGAAGTTCCAGCTGGTGGACCGGCCCGAGGCGATCCCGGCCGAGTTCGCCGCCCGCGACTTCGACGACGCGGGCTGGGGCGCCCTGCCCGTGCCGTCCAACTGGACGATGCACGGCCACGACAGGCCGCACTACACCAACGTCCAGATGCCCTTCACCCTGGCCGCCCCCAATGTGCCGGACGAAAATCCGACGGGGCTGTACCGCACCGCCTTCGAGGTCCCGGCCGACTGGGACGGGCGGCGCATCGTGCTGCGGATCGGGGCCGCCGAGAGCGTGCTCTATGTCTGGGTGAACGGCCAGGCCGTCGGCATGGGCAAGGACAGCCGCCTGCCGCAGGACTTCGACGTCACCGCCTTCGTGACCCCGGGCGCGGACAACCTGCTGGCCTGCGCCGTGGTGAAGTGGTCGGACGCCTCCTACATCGAGGACCAGGACCAGTGGTGGATGGGCGGCATCCACCGCGACGTCGAACTGATCGCCTCGGCCCCCACCCACATCGCCGACGTCTTCGCCCGCGCCGGGCTGGAGGACGACTACGCCACCGGCGCGCTCAGCGTGACCGTGAAGCTGGGCTTCCCGGCCGAGCCGGACAATGGCTGGGAGGTGGAGGCGCAGCTCTATGACGGCGACGTGCCCGTCCTCGACGCGCCTCTGCGCAAGAAGGTCTGGTCGGCGGTGAAGGGGCACAGTCCCTATCGTCCGGCCCTGGGCCAGGTGACCCTGGAGAGCGCGGTCCCCGCCCCACGCCCGTGGTCGAGCGAGACGCCGAACCTCTACACCCTGGTGATCTCGCTGCATCGCGCGGGCGGCCCGGCGGTGGAGGCGACCTCCGTCCGCGTCGGCTTCCGCCGCGTGGAGCTGGGCGACCGCGAGCTGCTGATCAACGGCAAGCCGGTGATGATCGCCGGCATGAACCGCCACGAGCACCATCCGGTCCGGGGCAAGGCCATCACCCGCGAGGACATGCTGGCCGACGTGCTGCTGATGAAGTCGTTCAACGTCAACGCGGTGCGCACCAGCCACTATCCGAACCACGAGGCCTGGTACGAGCTCTGCGACGAGTACGGCCTCTATCTGGTGGACGAGGCCGATATCGAGAGCCACGACTTCATGCATGGGCTCTGCCGCGATCCCCGCTACGCCAGCCAGTTCCTGGAGCGGGGACTGCGGATGGTGGAGCGCGACAAGAACCATCCCAGCATCATCCTCTGGTCGCTCGGCAACGAGAGCGGCTATGGCCCCAACCACGACGCCATGGCCGGCTGGATCCGGCAGTATGATCCCTCTCGCCCCCTGCACTATGAGGGCGCGATCTGGGGCTGGGACCCCAGCGCGGCCCTGCAGCACATCGCGGCCCTGGGCGGGATTCAGACGGGCGGCGCGCCGGGGGCGATGGCCAGCGACATCGTCTGTCCCATGTACCCGCCCATCGAGAACATCGTCGCCTGGGCCAAGGCCGATGACCCGGCCGACCGGCGGCCGATGATCCTGTGCGAATATTCCCACGCCATGGGCAATTCCAACGGGTCGCTCAGCGACTATTGGGAGGCCTTCGAGACCCACCACGGCCTGCAGGGCGGCTTCATCTGGGAATGGGTCGACCATGGCATCGCTCAGCAGACCGCCGACGGGCGGCCGTTCATGGCCTATGGCGGCGACTTCGGGGATACGCCCAACGACCTCAACTTCTGCTGCGACGGGATCGTCGGCGCCGACCGCGTTCCGCACCCGGCCCTGTGGGAGTTCAAGACCCTCGCCCAGCCGGTCAGCGTGGCCTGGGACGGCGAACGGCTGTCGGTGACCAACAAGCGCGACTTCACGACGCTGGAGGACCTGACGGGATCGTGGGCCCTGGAGGTCGATGGGCGGGTGGTGGCGGAGGGTAAGCTACCCAGACTTCCGACCGCGCCGGGGGCGACGGAAAGCGTGGCGCTGAACCTGACGAGGCCCGAGATCGAGGCCGGCCAGGAAGCCTTCCTGATGGTGCGGTTCGCGCTTGCCGAGCCGACCCGCTGGGCGACGGCCGGGCACGAGGTCGCCTGGGCGCAACTCCCCGTCAGCCTGGCCGTGAAGGCCGGCCAGCCGACGGAGCGCCTGACCGGGACCCTGGTGCTGATGCAGACCGAGGAGACGGTGCGGGTCGGGGGCGAGGGGTTTGAGCTCATCTTCTCCAAGACCTCCGGGACCCTCGAGCGCTACCTGTGGCGCAACCATGCCCTGCTGCTGGCGGGGCCGCGTCTGCAGGTCTGGCGCGGCGCCACCGACAATGACGGGATCAAGGGCTGGACCGACCAGGACGCCAAGCCCATGGGCAAGTGGCTGGCGGCGGGGCTGGACGCCCTGGTTCCCGGGCCGGTGGAGGTCGGGGTCGCGGAGGCGGCGGGCAGCGTCGTGGTCACGGTCATCCAGGCCTGGGCCAGCGCCCACCTCGCCGAGGCGATCACCCACCGGCAGGACTACAGGATCACCCCAGACGGGCGGGTGGCGGTCGGCAACCGCTTCGAGGTGGCGCCTGAACTACCGGACCTCCCGCGCCTGGGGGTCACCCTGGCCCTGCCCGAGGGCTTCGAGCGTCTGACCTGGTTCGGGCGCGGGCCAGGAGACACCTATGTGGACCGCAAGGCCGCCGGCTGGATCGGGCGGTTCGAGGGGACGGTCAGCGATCAGTACGTGCCCTATGTCCTGCCGCAGGAGCACGGCAACCGGACCGACCTGAGGTGGATGGCGGTGGAGGGGGCCGACGCCGGCCTGGTGTTCCTCGCCGCCTGCGAGGGCTCGGCCAGCCACTTTGCGCCAGGTGACCTGTTCTCCGCCAAGCACACCACCGACCTGACGCCCCGGGCGGAGACCCTGGTCAATCTGGATGTCCGCCAGCGGGGCCTGGGCACGGCGAGCTGCGGGCCTGATACGCTGGACCGCTACAAGATCGGGGCGGGCGTCCACGTCCTGAACTACGAGATGCGGCCCTATGCGGCGGGGGACGACCCAGGCGTGGTGGCGCGCGAATAGGTATCACCGGCGCCGCACCTGCGAAGGAGCTTGGCCGTATTCGGTTGACTTTGAGGACTTCGCGGCGCATATGAGCCCCGCGCTGCAGCAATTCGCGGCGCTATGGCGCTCCAGCCGCGTGATGGGATTTACGAAGGTCCCAGCCTGTCGAGCGCCGAAAGAGATCGCATAGATCGCCCCGCCACGCGGGGGCTTTCCACAAATGACCCCGCGCTCAGCGACCCTGGCCATCCGGCTGGCGGCCGCATTCGGCGCATATGTGAAAGATACTGACGTTTTGACCAAGTTCACCGACTTCGGCCTCGCCCAACCCCTGCTGAAGGCCCTGGCCGACGAAGGCTACACCACCCCCACCCCCATCCAGACCCAGGCCATTCCCGGCGTCATGACCGGCAAGGACCTGCTGGGCATCGCCCAGACCGGCACCGGCAAGACCGCCGCCTTCGCCCTGCCGATCCTGCATCGCCTGGCCGCCGACCGTAAGCCCGCGCCGCGCCGCGGCTGCCGCGTCCTGGTGCTCTCCCCTACCCGCGAACTCGCCACCCAGATCGGCGAGAGCTTCAAGGCCTATGGCAAGCACCTGGGCGTCTCCGTCGCCGTCGTCTTCGGCGGCGTGAAGTACGGCGGCCAGATGCGTGCGCTGGCCGGCGGCGTCGACGTGCTGGTGGCCACGCCTGGCCGCCTGATCGACCACCTGGGCGAGAAGACCATCACGCTTGGCGGCGTGGAGATCTTCGTCCTCGACGAGGCCGACCAGATGCTGGACATGGGCTTCATCCTGCCCATCCGCCGGATCGTGAAGTACCTGCCCAAGGAACGGCAGAACCTGTTCTTCTCCGCCACCATGCCCACCGAGATCGGCAAGCTGGCCGGTGAACTGCTCAACCCCAACCCGCTGAAGGTCTCGGTCACCCCGCAGGCCACCACGGTGGAACGGGTCGACCAGAAGGTGATCTTCGTGGAGACGGCCCGCAAGCGCGCCCTGCTCTGCGAACTGTTCGCCGAGAAGAACTTCAAGCGCGTCATCGTCTTCACCCGCACCAAGCGCGGCGCCGACCGGGTGGCCAAGTCCCTGGAAGCCGCCGGCGTCGAAGCCGCGGCCATCCACGGCGACAAGAGCCAGGGCCAGCGGGAACGCGCTCTGGCCGCCTTCAAGGCCGGTGAAGTCCGCGCCCTGGTGGCCACCGACATCGCCGCCCGCGGCATCGACGTCGACGCCGTGACCCACGTCGTGCAGTACGAACTGCCCAACGTGCCCGAAAGCTACGTCCACCGCATCGGACGTACGGCTCGCGCCGGCGCCGGCGGTTCGGCCGTGGCCTTCTGCGCCGACGACGAACGCAACCTGCTGCGCGACATCCAGAAGGTGACGCGCCAGAACATCCCCACCGAGGAACGCCGCGGCGACCGCGCCCTGATGGTCATGACGCAAGCCATGCCTGAAGTGGCCGCCGAGCGGGCCGAGGCCGGCCGCAAGAACCATGGCGGCGACCGCAACGGCGCCGGCGGCGCCCGCAAGCCGCAGAACCGTAGTGACCTGCCGGGCGGCCTGCGCGCGCAGCGCAACCGTCCCGCCAAGGGTCATGGCGGCGGGGCCGGCGGTGATCGCCACCCCCACGGCGCCCGCACCGGCGGCGAGCGCGCCTCCACCACTCCCATCAGCCAGGCGGGCTTCAAGGGTCCCAAGCGCGAAGGGGCCGCCGCGGCCCCGGCCAAGCGCTGGAGCCCCATCGACTAGATGGCCTGACAGTCTGAGCTAGATCGAGCGCCTCGCCCCACCGGGCGGGGCGCTTTTCATTGGGCCGGAGGGCGGACGCGCCGTGGAGCGCGGCGCGTGGACCTTAGAACCTTGTCGAGAGCGCGAAGAACGGCCGCCAGGTCTTCTTGCGGCGGTCGTAAGGCGTGCGGGTCAGGGGGCGGGCCGCCTCGACCGTCAGGGTGGCGCGGTCGACGACGCGGGCGCGGACGCCCAGGCCCGTGGAAACCAGGTCCGCGTCGGCGCCTGAGCGCTCGAGGTTCCAGACCTTGCCCGCGTCGAGGAAGCCGTAGCCCTGGAGGAAGCTGAAGGGCCCACGCTTGGGGCTGAAGCCGGCGCGCAGCTCGGCCGACGCCGCGACGCCCTGGTCGCCACCGATTTCGGCATAGTTGTAGCCCCGTCCATAGGGCGCGCCGCCGACCACGAACTCCTCCGACGACAGAAGGCGGTGCGGCGACCATTGGCCGTCTGCGGTGAGGAACAGCCCCGCCCAGGGGCCGAGGTCGCGATAGTGCGAGCCGTGGACGTTGAGCTTCACGAACTGGCGCGAGGCGTCGGCGCGCGACAGGCCCTCCTCGGGCCCGGCGCCGGGGCGGCCCCGTTGGCCGGCCGAAACCTGGGCGAAGAGGTTGCTGGACTCTCCGGGAACGGTCACGTCGGCGTTGAAGGCCCCACGCAGCACGACCACGTTGTCGGCATAGCCGCCGGTGTCGGTCCAGTCCTGCTCGATGTGCCGCGCCTGGAGGGTGGTCTGGGTCCAGGCGTTGACCCGGCGGTCGCGCTTCAGCGGCTTCAGATAGCTGACGCTCGCCGACAGGCTCTCGCTGCCCACGTCGGTGGACATGGTGTTGGCGCCGTCGCGGGCCTTGGCCATGCCGATCGTGCCGCGCAGGCGGGCCCCGCCACCCAGGGGGGCGGAGTAGCTCACCTCGCCATAGGTGAAGGCCCGCGGATCGTTGGGCACGGCGAGCACCGCCAGGGCCAGCTGATCGCCAGGGCGGATAACGGAGTTCCTGGCCGCGCGGCCATAGGCCTGCCAGGGCCCGCTGGTCTTGGGGCCGCGGTTGTCCACATAGGTGCTCAGGGCCAGGGGCTTCAGGCTGGCGACCGCCACCAGGCGGTGGCGGGCAGGATCGTCCAGCACCGGTTCCAGCTGGGTCTTGATCTGCACGCCCGGCTCGTCGCCCGCCAGGCTCAGGCGGCGTTCCAGCTCGGCGAGGCGCAGGGGGCGGAGCTCGGACAGGCCCTTGAGGTAGGGAGACGCGGCGGGCGCGCCGATCCCGGTCAACGCCACATCGCTGATGTAGCCCTCATAGATGCGGATGCGCGCGACGCCCGTGCCCGGGGCCTGCGGCGGCACGACGGCGCGGGACAGGAAGTAGCCGTCGGCGCGGTACCGGTCGGTGATCGCCGTGGCGATATCGACCAGGTCGGCGGTGCTGACCTCGCGGGTGAGATAGCCTTGGTACAGGGCCGCCAACTCGCCGGGCTTGTAGACCGTGAGGCCTTCCAGGCTGACCGCGTTGAGCTGGAAGCAGCCGCTGTCGGGGAGGCCGCAGGCGGCGGCCGGGGGCGCTTCATCCTGTGGCCAGGCGAACACCGGCAGCGACAAAAACATGACCGCGGCGACAAGCATGGCGACGCGGACGGGCCAGTCCGCCGTGCGCCACACCCCTGCTCCAGCCCACGTCACGCCTGCGCACCTTCGAACCACGACCTCCGTTGGTGAACGAACATGGTGAACGAGACCCTAACGTACCGTTATTTTTCCCCGCCTTAGCAAAGGCTTAGCCACGGCGAGGTGATTTGTGACGCGAGCGATAATTTTTCGGTCCACAGATTGGGGTCACCCATGCGCCGCACCGCCCTGCTTTTTGCCTGTTCGGTTCTCGCGTTCGCCGCCGGTTCGGCCCAGGCCGCCGCCTGGCGGTTGGTGGAAGTCAACGGCACGGTGCGGATCACCGTCCCCGGCGCCGAGGCCGTCCCGGCCCGATTGAATCAGGCGGTGCCGACGGGTTCCAGCATCACCACCACGCTCGGCGCCCGCGCGTCCCTGGACAACGGGTTGCAGCAGATTGTCGTCGGCCCCAACAGCCGCATGACCGTGGCGCCGGACGCCGGCGGCTTCACCCGGGTGATGCAGGACCTGGGCGCGGTGATGTTCAAGGTGGACAAGCAGAAGTCTCCGCACTTCCGCGTCGACACCCCCCTGCTGGCCGCCATCGTGAAGGGGACCACCTTCACCGTGGTTGTGGGGCCGATGTCGGACGCGGTGAATGTGGCCGAGGGCCTGGTGGAGGTCCGCTCCAACGGCTCGGATCTCGGCAGCGACGTCGGAGCGGGATCGAGCGGGGCGGTCTCCCGGGACGCGCCGCAGTCGGTGCAGGTCACCGGCTCCGTGACCCCCACCGCGGGCGCGCCTGAGGCCGTGAAGATCGAACCCCTGGACTACAAGACAGTATCGGGCGGCCTGGTGGACTCCGGCGGACCGACCATGATTGCAAATGAGGCGGGCGCGATCGCCTCGGGCAATGGCGCCGCCAGCGCCGCGATGGGGGCGGAGACCGTCGGGCCGGCCGCCCTCCCAATCGAGGTCGCCCGGAACGATCGCCAACTCGAAGCCTCCGACGCCCGGGGCGGGAATGGTCCCGCGGACGGCGGCGGCGCGGCCCTGACCCACGGTGCGGGAAGCAACGGAAATGGCGGCGGGCCGCCCGAGAACCCAGGCGCCAACGGCCCCGGCAATGGAAACAGCGGGAACGGCGGCGCGGCCGCCGAGACCGGAAACGCTGGCTCCAATGGCAATGGCGGCGGGAACAACGGCAACGGAAACGGAAACGGCGGCGCGGCCGCCGAGACCGGAAACGCCGGCTCCAATGGCAATGGCGGCGGGAACGCCGGCGCCGGCAACGGCGGCGCGGCCGCTGAGACCGGAAACACCGGCTCCAATGGCAATGGCGGCGGGAACACCGGCGCCGGCAACGGGAACGGGAACGGCAGCGCGGCCGCTGAGACCGGAAACACCGGCTCCAATGGCAATGGCGGCGGGAACACCGGCGCCGGCAACGGCAACGGCGGCGCGGCCACGGAGACCGGAAACGCCGGCTCTAATGGCAATGGCGGCGGAAACACCGGCAACGGAAACGGCAACGGCGGCACGGACGGCTTGGTCGCAGGCCTGATCAGCACCGTTGGCGGCGTGGCCGAAGATGTGACCGGTAACGGCAAGGGTCGCGGATCCAAGTGAGCCGACTGGGCCATCTGATCGGCCGCCTGCGGTCGCAGGTCGGCCTGGCCGCGGCGGCGCTCGGCGTGGCGTTGGCCATGCTGAGCGGCGCCCTCACCCCCATTGAGGATGCCCTGGCCGCCCTCCGCTTCCAGGCCCTGCAGCGCGCGCCCAGCCACCAGATCACCGTCGTCGAGATCGACGTCCCCAGCCTTCGGGCGGCCGGACGCTGGCCCTGGGGCCGCGACCGTTTCGCCACCGCGATCGGCAACCTGCAGGCGGCGGGCGCCAAGGTGGTGGCTTTCGATGTCGACTTCAGCGCCAACTCAACCGCCACCACCGACAAGGCCCTGGCCGACGCCATTGCCGCGCGGCCGGGCTCGGTCATCCTGCCGACCTTCGTCCAGCCCGTGCGGCGCGCGGACGGCCGCACCAGCCTGGTGGAGACCTCGCCGCTGCGCGGTCTCTCGACGGAAGCCCTGCTGGCCAGCGTGAACATCCCCATCGACCCCGATGGCCGCGTGCGCCGCTACACCTACGGCTTCGGCGCGGACGAGACCTATCGCCCCTCCATGGGCGCCTCCCTCGCGCAGACGCCTCAACAGCGGCGCGACAGTTTCCTGATCGACTATGCCGCGAGGGTCGGCGAGATCGACCACCTCAGCTTCGAGGACGTCTACCGCAACCGGTTCGATCCAAGGCTGGTGCGGGGACGGTCGATCCTGATCGGAGCCACGGCCCTGGAACTTGGCGACGAGTTCGCCACCCCGCAGGCCGGCACGGTGAATGGGGTTTATCTCCACGCCCTGGCGTTCGAGAACCTGACCAGCGGCAGGGCCATGACGACTCCGCCGGCCTGGATGACCTTCGCCCTGGCCTGCCTGCTGATATTCTTCCTGCGCGCCAACAGCGAGACCGCCCGGGCGTCGTTGTCACGCCGCCACGTGGCGGTCGGGGTCGGCTTGCTGACCCTGCCCATCCTGCTGCAGAATCTGGCCCCCGTGAGCCTGTCGGTGGCGCCGCTCGTGGCCGCCCAGCTGGCGTGCCTGCTGTGGGCGACGCAGGCCGAGCTCGCCCGCCGCGCCCGCTCGATCATCGAAGAGCGCGAGGCGGGCCTGCTGCACCAGGCGCTGCACGAGCCGGAGACCGGCCTGCCGAACCGCCGCGCCCTGCTGAGCGAAGTCACGTCGCGGATGCAGGAAACCGAGGGGGGCGCCCTGGCGGTCGTGGCCATCGGCATCGACCGCTACCCCACCATGCGCGGCGCTGTGGGCTACAGCCTCTCCAACCTGATCGTTCGCGGCGTCGCCGCCCGGCTGCAGGCCGTGTGCGGCGACGGCCAGGTCGCCCACCTCTCCACCTCGGTGCTGGGACTCGTCCTGCACCGCGCCGACACCCGCACCCTGCTGGCCGACCTCAACAGGCTGGAGACCCTGGACCCCGGTCACGAAGTGGCCGGACACCCGGTGGACGCCTTCATCAAGCTGGGCGTCTCGCACCGCACCTCAACCCAGGACGACCCTGAACGGCTGCTGGAAAACGCCGCCCTGGCCCTGGACGAAGCCCGGCGCTTGAACCGCCGCCTGGTGACCTTCGAGGCCGAGACCTACGTGGATCCCTCGCTCAACCTCGCCTTGATGACCGAGATGCGTCGCGGCCTGCACGCCGGCGAAATCAGCCTGCACTACCAGCCCAAGCTCACCCTCACCGATAGCGCGGTGCACAGCGTCGAGGCCCTCGTGCGCTGGAGGCACCCGGTGCGGGGCCCGATCGCGCCCGACAGCTTCATCGGCATCGCCGAGGAGACGGGCGCCATCCGCGAGCTGACCGAGTGGACCCTGGAGCGCGCCCTGCGGGACCGGGCCGCCCTGAAGGCCTCGGGCCATGACGTGGTCGTCTCGGTGAATCTCTCCGGGCGGCTGTTGGCCGACCGTGGCTTTTGCGACAACGTCCAGGCCATGATGGCGGGCCACGACCACGGCATCTGCCTGGAGATCACCGAGACCGCCGTGATCGAAAACCCCACCGCTGCGACGGCTTCTATCGCCGCGTTCCGCGCGGCCGGCCTCAAGGTCTCCATCGACGACTACGGCGTTGGCCTGTCGTCATTGTCCTATTTGAAGATGCTCGACGCCGATGAGCTCAAGATCGACAAGTCGCTGGTGGCGGCAGTGGCGCAGAGCCAGCGCGACCGTCTGATCCTGAAGTCCACCATCGACCTGGCCCACAGCCTGGGCATGAGCGTCGTCGCCGAGGGGGTGGAGACCGCCGACGTCCAGGCCGCCCTCGCCCTGCTGGGTTGCGACGCCATCCAGGGCTACCTGATTTCTCGTCCCGTCCCGCTGGCCGACCTCACCGAGTTCCTGACGGGCTGGGGCGAGACGCCCCGGCTCGCGGCGGTGGGCTAGCTTCGGTAGTCGCCGTTGATGGCGACGTACTGCTTTGTGAGGTCGCAGGTCCAGACGCTGGCGGCGTGCTTGCCGACGCCGACGTCGACACTGACCTCCAGCTCCTGGTTCTTCATGTAGGCGCTCATCTTGTCCTCGTCATAGGTGGGCGAGACGAGGCCGTCCTGGGCGGCGATGAGAGGGCCGAACTGGATCTTCACGCGGTCACGGTCGATGGGCTCGTCGGCGCGGCCGATGGCCATGGCGATGCGGCCCCAGTTGGCGTCCTCGCCGGCGAAGGCGGTCTTCACCAGCGGGCTCTCGGCGATGGTGCGGGCGATCTTGCGGGCCGAGGCCGGGCTCTCGGCGCCGGTGACGTTGATCTTCACGAACTTGCTGGCGCCCTCGCCATCGCGGACCAGCTGAAGGGCCAGGTCCAGCAGCACAGCCTCCAGCTTCACGCGGAAATCGGCCAGGCGTTTGTCGCCGGCGCGGCTGATATTTGGCGCGGCGGACTGGCCGGTGGCGAACAGCAGCAGGGTGTCGTTGGTGGAACGGTCACCGTCCACGGTGACGCAGTTGAAGGTGGTGCGCGTGTAGAGGCTGGCGAGCGTCTGCAAGGCGGCGGGCGAAATGGCGGCGTCGGTGGCCACGAAGGCCAGCATGGTGGCCATGTCCGGCGCGATCATGCCCGAGCCCTTGCAGATGCCCGCGATCTTGACCTTCTCTCCGTCGATCATCGCCTCGGCATAGGCGCCCTTGGCGAAGGTGTCGGTGGTCATGATGGCCCGCGCGGCCCCGGCCCAGTTATCGTCGGTGAGCTTGGCCTCGATGTCGGGCAGGCGCTGGGTGATCTTGGCGTCGTCCAGCAGCACGCCAATCACCCCGGTGGAGGCCACCATCACGTCGCGCTGGCGGCAGTCGAAGCGCTTGGCCACGGCCGAGGCCACCCGGCGCACGGCGTCGGCGCCCGGCTTGCCGGTGAAGGCGTTGGCGCAGCCAGCGTTGACCACCAGGGCCCGCGCATCGGCGCCCTTGGACATCTCCAGATGCTTCTTGCACCAGTCCACCGGCGCCGAGCCGATGCCGTGACGGGTGAAGACGCCCGCCACGGACGTGCCCTTGGAGAACCGCATCACCAGCAGGTCCTCGCGGTCGTGCTTGTAGAAGCCGGCGCGGCTGGTGGCGATCTGCACGCCGGGGATGGCCGGGATCTTCGGGAACGGCACGGCCAGGGGCGAGACCGGCAGGGCGCCCTTGGCGGGCGCCGGGGTGGCCGGGGGAGCGTCGGCCTGGGGCTGCTTGTCAGCGCGCTTGAGGGCGGCGCGGGCGCGTTCGATGGTCTGGCCCATCACCTCCACCGGCTTGGAGGCGACCTCCAGGGCGATGGCGGCGGGGGTCTTGCCCGCAGCCATGGGTGTGGCCGCCGGCTTGGGGGGCGAAGACTTGCCGGCAGGCTTCTTGGCGGGAGGACGGGTCATGGCTTGGCCGCCTTGGCTTCGGGTTGGGCGGGGCTTTTTGCAGTGGGGGCGGCGACGGCAGGTTTGGCGCCGGCCGCGGGCGGGGTCGCTGGGACCGCCGCGGCGCCGGGGGCCACGGGCGGGGCGTTGGCCGGCTCCTTGGGCTGCCCGGGCACATCCTGGGGCGGCCGGATCAGGGTTTGAATCTTGGAGCGGGCGCGCAGCTTCTCCAGAAGATCGCGAACCTGATCATAGGTCAGGAAGCGCACGATCTGCGGCCGGGCGGCTTCCAGGGTGATGGGCTGCTCCAGGCGGCGGTCCTCGACCTTCACCAGGGCCCAGCCGCCGTCCACCTCGAAGGGTCCGACGATCTGGCCGGCCTTGGCCACCTTGAGGTTGGCGTCATAGGCCTCGGGCATGACGTCGGTGGTGAAGTAGCCGAGATCGCCGCCGTTGAAGCGGGTGGCGGCGTCGGTGGAGCGCTCCATGGCCAGGGCTTCGAAGGAGGCGCCGGTGGCCAGGAGCTTCTTGACCGCGTCGGCCTCGGCCAGGCTGGCCAGGACGATCTGGCGGGCCTTCAGCTCCTCGGACTGTTTGGCGAGCTTGAGCTGCTCCTGATAGAGGCCGCGGATGGCGTTCTCGTTGACGGCGTCGGAGACGGTGCTCTCCACCAGCATGTCGCCCAGGATTCGCTCGCGGGCGGCGGCCAGGCGGCGCTGGGCGGCGGGGTCCTTGTCCAGCTTGCGCTTGAGCGCCTCGCTGGCCAGCAGCTTCTGGTCCACCACCTCGTCCATCACCCGGCGGAACAGGTCGGAGGAAACGTCCAGGGGCTCACCCTCGCCGATCAGGCCCTGGGCCACCGCCTCGCGCTTGACGTCGGAAGCCCAGACCGTACGGCCGTCCACCTTGGCCACCGCGGCGTCACCGGGTTCGGGCGGATGTTCCGCGCCGGGGCCCTTCCCGCAGGAAGCGAGCATCAGGGTCGCCGCCAACACGACAATCATCGTGCGGACCGGGTGCGAAATGCGGGTGAAACTTCCCAGCGCCATGGGCCATACCTCGAAGTCGAAAATGCCGGGAGTCCAGCCGTCCCGCTCTAGCCATTTACGCCACGGGATGCAAAGGTCGCCGCCGATCTAAACCTGCGCGGCCCCAAACATTCAGGCCGGCGTGGTCCATTTTTCGGGAGGATATATTTCATGACGCGTGAAGCCGTAATCGTTTCCTATGCCCGCACGGGTCTGGCCAAGTCGGGTCGCGGGGGCTTCAACATGACCCCGACCATGACCATGGGCGCCCACGCCGTGAAGCACGCGGTGGCCAAGTCCGGCCTCGACGCCTCGGCGATCGAAGACTGCGTGATCGGCAACGTGGCCCACGGCGCCGGCAACCTCGGCCGCCAGGTGGCCCTGCTGGCCGGCATGCCCATCACCACCTCGGGCGTGACCGTCAACCGCTTCTGCTCCTCGGGGCTCAACACCATCGCGACGGCCGCCAACTACGTGCGCAATGACGGCGCCGACGCGGTCGTGGCCGGCGGCGTGGAAAGCCTCTCCTTCCCCGGCGGCGGCGGTTCGCGTGAGAACAACGACCCGGCCCTGTTCCAACAGTATCCCGGCGTCTTCATGCCGATGATCGACACCGCCGACATCGTGGCCGAGCGCTACAAGGTCAGCCGCGAATCCCAGGACGAGTACAGCCTGGAATCGCAGCTCCGCATGGCCGCCGCCCAACAGGCCGGCAAGTTCAAGGACGAGATCGTCCCCCTGAAGACCAAGATGAAGGTCGTCAACAAGGAGACGAAGGAAGAGTCGATCGTCGACTTCGTGGTCGACAAGGACGAGTGCAACCGTCCCGACACCACCCTGGAAGGCCTGGCCAAGCTGAAGCCGGTTCGTGAAGGCGACAACAAGTTCATCACCGCCGGCAACGCCAGCCAGCTTTCGGACGGCGCCGCCGCCGTGGTGATCATGGACTCAAAGGCCGCCGAAAAGGCCGGCCTGTCGCCGATGGGCGCCTTCAAGGGCTGGGCCGTCGCCGGCTGTGAGCCTGACGAAATGGGCATCGGCCCGGTCTTCGCGATCCCGCGCCTGCTGGAACGCCACGGCCTGAAGATCGACGACATCGACCTGTGGGAACTGAATGAGGCCTTCGCCTCCCAGTGCCTCTATTCCCGCGACAAGCTCGGCATCGATCCCGAGAAGTTCAACGTCAACGGCGGCTCCATCGCCATCGGCCACCCCTACGGCATGACCGGCGCCCGTCTCGCCGGCCACGTGCTGCAGGAAGGCAAGCGCCGGAACGCCAAGTGGGCCGTCGTGTCCATGTGCATCGGCGGCGGCATGGGCGCCGCGGGCCTGTTCGAAGTTTACTAAACCTCGAATGCCGAATTGAACGACGAGATCGGCCCTCCCCTCACCGGGAGGGCCTTTTCTTTGGGCGAATCCCGAGCTTGAGCGTTAGGCTTGCTCACCCTAGCCGCGTTGACACTTGGTGGAGCGCTGCTTAAGTCTCGCGCGCCCTGAAAAGAGCGGAATTTCCGGGCAGGCGAAGGGTCCCGTGTGGCCGCCGCCGCCGCCCCGCATCATCCGGACGTTCCCCTCGCATGCTCTTCCAACGGTTCTTCGGCTCTTCCAACGACCGCAAGGTCAAGGCCATGACGGCCCGCGTCGCGAAGATCAACGCGCTCGAACCCAAGATGCAGGCCCTGTCGGACGAGGCGCTGCGCGCCAAGACCGCGGAGTTCAAGGAGCGCCTGGCCAAGGGCCAGACCCTGGACCAGCTGCTGGAGGAAGCCTTCGCCGTGGTGCGCGAAGCCGCCCGGCGGGTGCTGGGTCAACGCCATTTCGACGTGCAGCTGGTGGGGGGCATGGTCCTGCACCAGGGCGGCATCGCCGAGATGCGGACCGGTGAGGGCAAGACCCTGGTGGCCACCGCCCCGGTCTATCTGAACGCCCTGCTGGGCAAGGGCGTCCACGTCATCACCGTCAACGACTACCTCGCCCAGCTGCACGGCGACTGGATGGGTCAGGTCTACAGCTTCCTGGGCCTGACCAGCGGCAACATCGTGCACGGCCTGTCCCAGGGCCAGCGCCAGGCGGCCTACAACGCCGACATCACCTACGGCACCAACAACGAGTTCGGCTTCGACTACCTGCGCGACAACCTGGTCTATGACGCCAGCGAGATGGTGCAGCGCGGCCACCACTTCGTGATCGTCGACGAGGTCGACTCCATCCTGATCGACGAGGCGCGCACGCCTCTGATCATCTCGGGTCCCACCGAGGACCGCAGCGAGCTCTACAAGACCATCGACCTGCTGGTGAAGGAGCTGATCAAGGACCCCACCACCTTCGACCACGACGAAAAGCAGAAGCAGGTCATCCTCACCGAGGACGGCGCCGAGAAGATCGAGGACATCCTGATGTCCGGCGGTCACCTGGCCGAGGACTCGGCGGGCCTCTATGACGCGGCCAACGTCTCGATCGTCCACCACGTGAACCAGGCCCTGCGCGCCAACGTGCTCTACACCCGCGAGAAGGACTACATCGTCCGCTCCGGCGAAGTGATCCTGATCGACGAGTTCACTGGCCGCATGATGCAGGGCCGCCGCCTGTCGGAGGGCCTGCACCAGGCCATCGAGGCCAAGGAAGGCGCTCACGTCCAGCCCGAGAACCAGACCCTGGCCTCGGTCACCATCCAGAACTACTTCCGCCTCTACGGGAAGCTGTCGGGCATGACCGGCACGGCGACCACCGAGGCCCAGGAGTTCGGCGACATCTACAAGATGGACGTCATGGAGATCCCCACCAACCGCCCGGTGGCGCGGATCGACGACGACGACGAGGTCTATCGCACCGAGGCCGAGAAGAATCTGGCCATCCTCAAACAGATCGAGGAATGCCACCTGCGGGGCCAGCCGATCCTCGTGGGCACCGTCTCCATCGAGAAGTCGGAGACCCTGTCGGAGCTGCTGAAGGAGCACACCTTCACCGACGCCAGCGGCAAGACCGTCAAGGGCGTGCCGCACAACGTGCTGAACGCCCGCTATCACGAGCAGGAAGCCCTGATCGTGGCCGACGCCGGCATCCCCGGCGCGGTGACCATCGCCACCAACATGGCCGGTCGCGGCACCGACATCCAGCTGGGCGGCAACGTCGACATGCGGGTGCTGAAGTGGCGTGACGAGCAGCTCGGCCTGGGCATCGAGGTCACGCCCGAGATGGCCATCAAGCGCAAGGCTGAGATCGAGACCGAGATCGCCGACCTGAAGGTCCAGGCCCTGGCCGCCGGCGGCCTGTTCGTGCTGGGCACCGAACGCCACGAGAGCCGCCGGATCGACAACCAGCTGCGCGGCCGCACCGGCCGTCAGGGCGACCCCGGCCATTCGAAATTCTTCCTGTCCTGCGAGGACGACCTGCTGCGCATCTTCGCCGGCGAGCGCCTCGACGGGATCATGCGCACCTTCGGCGTCCAGGAAGGCGAGGCGATCACCCACAAGTGGCTGAACGGCGCCATCGCCACGGCCCAGAAGCGCGTCGAGCAGCGCAACTACGAGATCCGCAAGAACCTGCTGAAGTACGACGACGTCGTGAACGACCAGCGCAAGGCGGTGTTCGAGCAGCGCGCCGAGTTCATGGACGCCGTCGATCTCTCCGAAGTGATCTCGGAGATGCGCCAGGACACCATTGAGGACTTGGTGACCCGCCATCTGCCGCCCAAGGCCTATGCTGAGCAGTGGGATGTCGTGGGCCTCCACGAGCATGTCGTGAGCATGCTGGGCATGGACCTGCCGATCGCCCAGTGGGCGGCCGAGGACGGCATCGCCAACGAAGAAATCCAGGAGCGCCTCCAGCAGGCGGCCGACGCGCGCGCCGTCGAGCGGGAGGCCGCCGTCGGCCCCGACCAGATGCGCAATATCGAGAAGAGCTTCCTGCTGCAGATGGTCGATCTGCAGTGGCGCGAGCACCTGATGCACCTGGACCACCTGCGCAACGTCATCGGCCTGCGCGGCTACGCCCAGCGCGACCCGCTGAACGAGTACAAGACCGAGGCCTTCTCCCTGTTCGAGAAGCTGCTGGTGGACCTGCGCCAGAACGTGACGCGCTGGCTGATGACGGTGGAGTTCAGCTACGCCGAGCCGGAGGAGCCCGCGCCGCTGAGCAACTACACCGAGGTCCACATGGATCCCCTGACCGGCGAGAACGCGGCCGAGATGGGCGCCCTGCCCGAAGGCCTGTCGGTGGCGCAGCGCGAGGCCTTGCCCGTCGCCGCCCTGCCGGACGGCTGGCAGCAGACCGGCCGCAACTCGGCCTGCCCTTGCGGCTCAGGCAAGAAGTTCAAGCACTGCCACGGGACCCTGGTCTAGGGGAGCGACGACCTGCTCGGGGTCCGAGGCGTCTGACCGGTCTGCGAGCGGGCCCGGAGAATACAAGAAGATCGCCGGCTTCCACCGCGAGGCGCACAACAGCCGCGCCTCGCTCGTCGTGGGAAGGTCAGGGGCTAGCCGAAGGCGTGACCTGACCAGGTCGTCATCGCCATGCTGATCGTCACGCCCAGCGTGAGCAGCGGCCACAGGATCTTCACGGGTCGTCTCCAAGTGCGGTAGGCGTCGCCGGGGGAGCGGCGACAGCCCGTATATGGGGTGAGCTTGGCCATTGCGGGAGGGGTCAGTTTCGCAGACCCGCTCTGCAGGACTGCATGGGGTCAGGCGGGCGTTTCGGTGAGGGTCACGTAGAGCTCGGACTCGATCACCCACTGGCCCGTGACCTTCCTCCAGACCGCCAGATAGGTCCCGGTCAGGGTCGGCGAGCCGCGCCAAGTGGCGACCCAGGTCCCCGTCTCCGCCGCGCGGGCCTCGTCCTGGTCAGGGCGAACGGCCTCGGTGGTGCGCAGATAGGTGACGAAGCTGGGATCGCGGAACTGGCTGTCGAAGGCGGCCAGCACCGACTCAACGCCCACCATCAGGCTGCCGTCGCCGGCGATCAGGTTGATGTCCGAGGCGAGAAAGGGCCGCAGGCGGGCGGCCTCGTGGGCGGCGATCAGCTTGTTGGTCAGCTTGCGCCGAGCCCGGATGGCGGTCTCGGCTGGGGTCACGGCTCGACGACCACCGTACCCACCTTGGAGCCCGCCTCCACAAGCTCATGGGCGCCGGCGCAATCCTCCAGCGGAAAACGGCCGGCGACCGAGAGAATGCGCTCGCCGGTCCCGATCCAGCGGGTGATGTCCTGCTGGGCGCGCTTGCGGGCCTCGGGCGGAGAGATCGGCAGATAGACCCCATGGACGCCGAGGTTCAGCCCCATCAGGGCGCCGGCCGGGACCACCGGCTCACGGGCCCCCTTGGTGGCGTAGAAGGCCACCGATCCGTTGACTCGAACCACCTGCAGCGTGGTGGCGATATTGCCGCCGAAGTCGACATCGACGACGTGGTGGACGCCCTCCCCGCCGGTCAGTTCGCGGACCCGTCTGGCGACCTTTTCCTGGCGGTAGTCGATGACATGGTCGGCGCCGCCGGCCCGCGCGCGGTCGGCCTTCTCTTCCGAACTGACCGTGGCGATCACCGTGGCGCCGGCCCACTTGGCCAACTGCACGGCGTAATGGCCCACCGCGCCCGCTCCGCCGGTCACCAGCACCGTGCGGCCCTGGACGGGGCCCGCGACGAACAGGCTGCGGTGGGCGGTCATGCAGGGAATGCCCAGGGTCGCGCCTTCCGCGAACGACACGCTGTCGGGCAGCTCCATCAAGAGGTCAGTGTCGAGTTCGATGTACTCGGCGGCGGACCCGAAAGCGCGGCCGTTGCGCTGGCCGTTGTAGAACCAGACCCGCTTGCCAACCCAGGTCGCCGCCACGCCCGGCCCCACCGCCTCGACCACGCCCGCGCCGTCGCTGTTGGGGGTGATGCGGGGATAGGCCATGGCGGCCGGGCCCGCGCGCATGCCGGCGTCGGAGGGGTTCACCCCAGACGCCTTCACCCGGATCAGGGCTTGGCCGTGTCCGGGGTCCGGGGTCGGGCGGTCGCCATGTTCCAGCACCTCGCGGGCGGGACCCGTGCGGTCGTACCAGATGGCTTTCATGCGGGTGTCCTCCGAAGTGGCCAGTCGATCACGCCGCCGGCGAACAGGGCCCACCAGACGAACACCGGCTGAAAGGCCAGGCGCGGCCCGTGATACCACCAGCTCGACGGCAGGCTGCCCACGTCCACCTGGCCGAAGGCGTGATGCAGGTTGGCCGGATAGACGCAGATCGCGTAGAGCGCCAGCATAACGCCGGAGATCCACCGCAGGCGCGGGATCAGCAGGCCCAGGCCGCCGAGGATTTCGCAGACCCCGGTGATCAGCACCACCTCCAGCGGATAAGGAACCCAGGCCGGCATGATGGCCAGGAAGCCCGGCGCGCTACGCAGGTGTACGACCCCAAAGGCGATGTAGATGACCGCCAGCGCCCAGCGCAGGACAGCGCGCAGGCGGGGATGGGGAAGCGGCTCGGGTCGCACCAGGAAGGTCATGGCGCGATGGTGGGAGCCCGTGCTCGCCGGAGCAAGCTCCTATCGGCGTCCGGGATGACGGGGTTTGTCTAGTCGGCCACCCAGTTGCCATGGAAGCCGAAGGGCACGCGGCGCGGCATGTGGGCCATGCCGATGGGGCCCTTGGCGACGTCGAGGGCGTCGAACACCACGAAGTCGCTGCGGTCCTCTGCGGCGCGATAGACCACCGCGGTCAGCCAGCCATCGCCCTCGGCTGCGTCGGGCGAACGCGGCGTGAAGACCGGCTCCGACGTCAGATCGCCGCCGGTGAAGGCGTGGACCTGGCGCTTGCCGGTGGCGAGGTCCAGGTGGGCGATGGCGTTCAGCTTCACCGACTTCGAATTGGTGGTGTCGCCGGCATAGAAGCCGTGGCGATAGGCGCCGCCCGCCAGCCGCTCGTCGAAGCGCGGGAACTCGCAGTCGAGGTCGTCGATGGCCTCTTCCTTGATGGCGTCGCTGTTTCCGGCCAGGTCGAAAGTCCAGCGGGTCAGGCGCGCGGCGGTGCGCAGGCCGGGCGATCCATCGGCCATGGGGAACAGCGGGGCGGCGTCGTAGCGGGCCACCTCGGCGATGATCTTGCCGTCCGCCTCATGGGCGTTCATCGGATGGAAGACGTAGCAGGCGGGCACGTTGAACCAGCGGATGGTGGAGACATCGGCGTCGCGGCGCATGACCCCGACATATCCGGCCTTCTCCGGTTCCCAGGCATAGGCCGGCAGGCCCTTCATGGCCCGCTCGAGACTGCCGGTGAGCGGCAGAACCGGGAACAGCACGTAGTTTTCGGTGACCAGGAAGTCGTGGATCATCGCCGAATAGGGCGCCTGGAAATCCGAGCGCCGGCTGACCACGCCACTGGCGTCGGTGACCCCGTAGCTCATCCCGGCCGACAGCGGCGCCTCGCCGACCCCATAGCCGAACCAGACCATCTCGCCGGTCTTGGGATCGATCTTCGGGTGGGCCGTCACCCGACCCTTGTACTGCTCCGCATAGCCCTTGGGGGCCATGGTCCCGGGGGCGACCTCGAAGGGCATGTGGCCCTCTTCCAGGGCCAGCAGGTGACCAGCGTGCCAGAGGATGTTGGTGTTGGCCACGCCACTGTCCTTGCCGGCGGCGACAGGGTCGGTGAGCATCGGGTTGAAGCCGCCGAACAGCGAGCGGCCGTGCTCGTGCTCCAGCTCCCACTTCGGCGTGCGGACATAGCGGTTGCGGTAGCTGACCTTGCCGTCCTCCACCCGGAAGGCGTGGAGCATGCCGTCCCCGGTGAACCAGTGATAGTTGGGGTCTCGCGGTTCGAACTGCGGGTTGGGTCCGGTGCGGTAAAGCGTGCCGCGCAGGCCGGCCGGGATCTCACCGGTGACCTGCAGATCGAAGTCGTCCTCGGACCGCACGGGGGCGAAGTTGCCGCCGAGATAGGGATTGATGCGAACCTCGCCGTCCATGGCGTGTCTCCCTCTAATTGACCGGTTAGGCCGGCGTGATGATGTGTCCGTCCTGGGGCCGCACGCGACCTTCCAGGACCAGGTGATAGGCCTCGGTCAGGCCCTGCTGGCCCTGGTGCTGCACCAGATTCAGCCAGGAGCTGTCGGCGACGAAGGCGCGCAGGGCCGCGTCGAAGCGGGTCTCGACCTCGCCGGGGCCCCAGTCGGCCATGCGCTTGCGGATCTGATCCGGCGCGAAGAACAGGGTCGGCGTCGGGCCTGCGATCTCCACCTGCCCGCCGCCGGCTTCCCAATGGGTGGCGCCGACGATGATGCTGCGGTTTAGGCCGGCGCCGAGGGCGGCGTGAACCTTGGCGGTCCCGCTGCGATCGCCCGCGAAGTCGACAAAGGCGGTGGGGCCTCGGGTCTTCAGCGCGGCGACCTCGTCATAGGTCAGGACCTTGTCGTAGAGGCCCAGGCCCTCGATCAGCTTGGCGTTGGCGGGCGAAGTCAGTCCGATCACCTCACGGCCGCGAGCCTTGGCGAACCAGGCCAGGCCGAGGGCGGTCTTGCTGGACGCGCTGGAGAGCACCAGCGAGGTCAGGCCTTCGTCCTCCCCCAGGAAATCGTCCAGCAGGAAGCTGGTCATCAGCAGGGGCCGCAGCAGGGCGCGGTGGTCGTCCAGGGGATCGGCCGGCGCTTCGTTGTAGGCGTTGTAGGTGGGCGGCAGCTCGGCCCGGTGCGGCGCGCGGTCGACGAACCCGCTGCGGGCCTTGACCAGTTGCATGACGAAGCTGGTGGACATCGGCAGATAGCCGAACAGGCGCAGACCGACGGGCACGTCGGCGGCCCTGGATTCCGTCACCGTGGCGAAGCCCCAGACCGGAATGCGGCCCAGGCCGTCGGGCGCCGGGAAGAACTTCCAGTAGCCGAAGGCGTCGCCGATGATCCCGTAGGTGATGTTGTTGGCGGTGAGCGAAAAACGCTCGACCTCGAGGCGGACCTCGCCGTCGGCCAGGGCCGGCGCCTCGGCGGAGACGATCTGCGCCTTGCGCAGGTCCTTGCGGTCCACCAACAGGTCCCAACCGGCCATCGTCTCCCCCATTTTGTTTCTTACGTTGTAAATTTATTGCGTAAGAGGTAACGCCTTGCAAGCAATTTGTTTGCTAGAGTCTCCGGTATGCCCCGCGTCCTGTCCGAAAGCGATGTCGCCGACTTCCGTGAGCGCCTGTGCGAGGCGGCCGAGAAGCTGTTCGCCGAGCGCGGCCCCGACGCGGTGACCATGCGCCAGCTGGCCTCTGAGCTGGGGGTCAGCCCCATGACCCCCTACCGCTACTTCGCCGACAAGGAGGACATCCTGGCGGCGGTGCGCACCAACGGCTTCAACCGTTTCGCCCAGGCCCTGGAAGACGCCTACGCAAATACGCAAGGCGCGCGAGCCAAGGGGGCGGCCGTGGGCGAGGCCTATCTGAACTTCGCCTTCGAACATCCCCAGACCTACAAGCTGATGTTCGACCTGGATCAGCCCCACGCCGAGAACTATCCCGACCTGGTGGCGGCCGGCCACCGCGCCCACGAGACCCAGACCCAGTACGTAAAGACCCTGGTGGCCGAGGGCGTGCTGCAGGGCGATCCAGAGGAGATCGGAAAGATGTTCTGGGCCGCGGCTCACGGCGCGGTGGGGCTGGAGCTGGCGGGCAAGATCCCCCCGGGCGCCGCGCGGGAGCTACACCGTCACCTGAACGGCGCCCTCGCGCGAGGGCTGCGCCCGTAAGACTTGACCGCCCCTGCGTCACTGGCCGAGGTTCCCCGCAACAGTCTGGGGAAACACGCGTGGCCAATATCCAACCCTTCGAAGTCACCTGGCCCGAGGCCGACGTCCAGGTCGTGCTGGATCAGGTGCGAGCCTATCCCTGGCCGCCGATCCCCGAGGTCGCCGACGGCTGGGCCTATGGCTGCGACGCCACCTATCTGAAGGGCCTCTGTGAACACTGGACCGAGCGCTACGACTGGCGCTCGGCCATGGCCGAGCTCAACCGCTTTCCGCAGTTCACGGCCCGGGTCGAGGACTATGACCTGCACTTCCTGCACGTGATCGGCGAGGCCGGCGGCAAGCGGCCCCTGCTGATCACCCACGGCTGGCCGGGCTCGCACTACGAGTTCTGGGGGGCGATCGAGAAGCTGGCCTTCCCGTCCCGCTTCGGCGGCGATCCGAAGGACGCCTTCGACCTCGTGATCCCGTCCCTGCCGGGCTTCGGCTTCTCGTCCAAGCCCAGGAAACCGATCGGCCAGAGGACCACCGCGCGGCTGTTCAACACCCTGATGACGCAGGTGCTGGGCTATCCGAGCTACATCGCCCAGGGCGGCGACTGGGGCGCCATGGTGACCTCGTGGCTGGGTCACGACCACGGCGAGACCGTGCGCGCCATCCACCTCAACATGATGGCCTTTCGCCCCTTCGGCGGTCCACAGACCCCCGACGAGATCGCCTGGCTCACCCGCCAGGGCGCCATGATGGACGTCATGGGCGCCTATTTCCGCCTGCAGGCCTCCAAGCCCCAGTCCCTGGCCTGGATGGGGGCGGGCAATCCGGTGGGCCAGGCCGCCTGGATCGCCGAGCGCTTCCATGACTGGTCCGACCTGCGGGCGAAGCCCCTGGACGCAGTCCACCCCAAGGACCGCCTGCTGACCAACATCATGATCTATGTGATGACCGGCAGCTTCGCGACGGGCGCCTGGTACTATCGTGGCCTGCTGGAGGAAGGCGGGATCGCCTTCAAGGAAGGCGAGCGCTGCGAAACCCCGACCGCCTTCGCCAACTTCCCCGGCGAGCCGCTCTATACCGCCCCGCCCCGCACCTGGGCCGACCGCGCCTACAACATCACGCGCTGGACCGAGATGCCCCGCGGCGGGCACTTCGCGGCCATGGAGGAGCCCGACCTGTTCGTCGCCGACGTGCGGGACTGGGGAAAGGGCGTCTAGCTCTTTTCAACGGCTGGCGATCGGTTCTATTCGGCGGATGGCCCGATACGACTTCGCATCCGACAACACCGCCCCCGCCACGCCCGAGGCGATGAACGCCCTGGTGGCCGCCAATGCCGGCGTCACCTCCGGCTACGGCTCTGACCACATCACCAAGGCCGGCGCCGACGCGGTCCGCGCCTTGCTGGACGCCGACGCCAGCGTGCGGTTCGTGGCCTCCGGCACGGCGGCCAACGCCATATCCCTGGCCACCCTCTGCCAGCCCTTCGAGGGCGTGCTGTGTCACCAGCATTCCCACATCGCCACCGACGAGACAGGAGCGCCGGGCTTCTTCGGCCATGGCCTGGGAATGATCACCCTACACGGGGCCTCGGGACGCATTGATCCGAGGAGCCTGGTCGCGCCGCTGGCCGCGCCCGACCAGCCGCACTGGCAGGCGCCGGCGGCGCTCTCGGTCACCAACGCCACGGAGTACGGCACGGTCTATTCCGTCGCCGAGCTGAAGGCCCTGATCGATCCGGTGAAGGCCAAGGGCTACCGCGTCCACCTCGACGGGGCGCGGCTGGCCAATGCGGCGGCGGCGGGCTTTGACCTCAAGGCCATCAGGACCCTGGGGGTCGACATCCTGGTGGTGGGGGGGACCAAATCGGGCATGACGCCGTCCGAGGCGGTGGTGATCTTCGATCCTGTCCTGGCCCGCCGCTTCGACGCGCGGCTGAAGCAGTCGGGGCAACTGCCGTCCAAGGGCCGTTTCTACGCCGCGCCCTTCATCGGCATGCTGGAGGACGGCGCCTTTGTCCGCCACGCCGCCCACGCCAACGCGATGGCCAAGCGTCTGGCCGCCCTCATGCCCTTCCCCATCGCCCACCCCGTGGAGGCCAATGCGGTCTTCGTGGAGATGGACGAGCCGACCCTGCAGCGGCTGCACGCCGCCGGCTGGTTCGTCTACCGGTTCATCGACGGCTCGGTGCGCTTCATGTGCTCGTGGGCCACCACGCCCGAGGTGGTGGATGAACTGGGCGAGGTATTGAGGCAAGTCGCCTGAGGCATTCGTTGTCTTCGCCATGCATTGATCGAAGTTGACGCATTTTCGCCACAATCCGCAAAAATTGCGTAACACACTCGTAACTTTGCCTTTGATCGCCTCACTGTGACGCGAGAGCGTGACCCACCGCCAAACAAGACGTGCTCGCCTCCAGCATCGCTTTCGCGATGGTGGATACGGCGTCGTCGCTTGGCAAAACAACATCGTAACCAGGCCGGGGGGCCATATGATTCGTCCTTTGAAGTCAGCTTTTCGAGCCACCCTGCTTGGCTCCGTCGCCGCGGCCAGTTTCGCCGCGCCACAATTCGCCTTCGCCCAGTCGGGCAATCAGGTGGTCGACGTCGAAGAGATCGTCGTCACCGGGTCGCGCATCCGTCGTGACACCTTCAATGCGCCCGTGCCGCTGTCGGTGATCACCGGCGAACAGATCCGCCAGTCCGGCAACGTGTCCCTGGCCGAAACGCTGCTCGACATTCCGACCATCAACGCCGCCACCAATGCTCAGAACTCCGGGGGCACCCTGTTCCTGGCCGGCCAGGCGCGCGCCGACATTCGCGGCCTGGGCCCCAGCCGCACCCTGGTGCTGATGGACGGCCGCCGCATCGTCTTCTCTGACGCCTCCTCGCCCGCCGTCGACCTCAACCTGATCCCCTCGCTGATGGTCGACCGGATCGAAACCGTCGCCGGCGGCGCCTCGGCGGTCTACGGCTCGGAAGCCATCTCCGGGGTCGTCAACATCCTGATGAAGAAGTCCTTTGAAGGCATCGAATTCGACGCCCAGGGCGGGACCTCCCAGGAAGGCGACGGCCAAGAGTTCCGCCTCGCCGGCCTTTATGGCGGCAAGTTCATGGACGATCGCCTGAACATCCTGATCGGTGGGGAAATCTCGCGTCAGGAACCGGTCATGCAGGTCGACCGCGACTGGGCCTATCCGGGCATCCGTCGAAACACCCTGGCCAACCCCCAGACGATCATCCCGGTGAGCAAGTCCATCACCTCGCCCTACGCCAGCTTCCAGCTCATCGGCGGCGCCCTGGGCACGGCGCGCTCGGTGACCCTCGACGTCCGCAATCCGTCCCAGGTGACCCGCTCTTCAGCGGCCTGCTCGACCGCCACGGTCCAGCCGACCTGCCAGGACGACGCCCTGTTCTATTCGCAGATCTACAACTCGCTGCAGGCCAAGACCTCGCGCGGGATCATCCGGTCCTATGCCGACTACCAGCTCACCGACAACATCAAGGCCTTCGCCGACCTCAGCTACGCCGCCGTCGACGGCTACTCCCTGTCGCAGCCGGCCTTCTCAAGCACCGTGGGCGGTGGCACCATGCCGGTGACGCTCAAGGGCGATAACGCCTATCTGAACGGCGCCGGCGCCACCGCCGCAGCCCTGCGCGCCGAATGGCTCGCCGCGGGCAAGACCTTCACCCAAGGCTCTACCGCCCAGGTCGGCAAGTTCTGGCGCGAGTTCGGCGGTCGCGACGTGAAGTCTGAGCGCACCACCCTGCGTCTGGTGGGGGGCATGGAGGGCAAGTTCGCCGCCTTCGATCGCGACTTCAACTGGGACTGGTACGCCCAGTACGGCAAGACCACCGGCAAGACGACGTCCTACGCCCAACCCAACCTCGCCCGGGTCCAGGGCGCGACCGACGCGATCCTGGTGGGCGGCGCGATCGTCTGCCGCGACGTGACTCTCCGCGCCGCCGGCTGCGTGCCGTGGGATCTGGTCAACGGCGCCTCTCAGGAGGCGATCAGCTACGCCGCCGCCCAGTCGGTCACCGACCAGGAAGTCAAGCAGACCGTGGTGGCGGCCAACATCACCACCAACCTGTTCGAACTTCCGGCCGGTCCCGTAGGCTTCGCCATGGGCGGCGAGTACCGCAAGGAAGAGAGCCTGTTCGTCCAGGATGCCCTGGGCGCCAGCGGCGCGCTGTTCATCAACCCGATCGGCACCCGCGCCGGCGAGTACGACACCCGGGAAGGCTATGCTGAACTTCGCGTTCCGATCCTGAAGGATGTGTTCCTGGCGCGGGATCTGAGCATCGAAGTGGCCGGCCGCGCCGCCGACTACTCGACCATCGGCAAGACCGACCAGTACCGGATCGCCGCCGAGTGGGCGCCGGTGAAGGATGTCCGGTTCCGCGCCTCGCAGGGCACGGCCGTCCGGGCGCCCAACATCGTCGAACTCTTCTCGCCCCAGAGCCGCAACTTCACCGCAACGGCCATCGACCCCTGCGACAAGGACGCCTATGCGGTGGCCACGGCCGCCCAGAAGGCGGCGCGGAACGTCACCTGCGCCGCGGCGATCTCGGGCTACAATCCGGCGACCTTCGTCTCCAACTTCGGCACGGGCCGTTCCTCGCTGCCGCTGCTGCAGGGCGGCAACCCGAACCTCGGCCCGGAAACCGCGAACACCTACCAAGTCGGGGTGGTCATCGAGCCGCGCTTCATCCCCAACCTCTCCGTCTCGCTGGACTTCTTCAAGTACAACATCGCCGACCAGGTCGGGTCGGTTCCGCTCGCCACCCTGCTGGGCGCGCTCTGCTACGACTCGACCACCCCTTACGCCGGAAACAACTTCTGCGCCCAGATCCGTCGTGACCCGACCGGCACTGGCGGCGGCGGCGTCCCCGGCGGCGTGATCGAGGTCACCTCGGTCAATGAGAACGTGGCCAAGGTGAAGGTCGAAGGCTACGACGCCTCGGTTCAGTACGCGTTCCGCACCGCCGACGTCTTGGACAAGGACTACGGGAGCTTCTCCTTCCGTGTCGACGCCACCTGGATGTACCGCTGGGCCCTGCAAGGCCTGCCGGGCCAAGCCTTCACCCAGCTCGCCAACACCATCACCAACGCCACGCCCGAATGGAAGGCGCAGGGGACGGTGCAGTGGACCTACGAGGACATCGGGATCACCTGGAGCACCCACTATATCGGGTCCATGGCCTCGACGACCTCGTTCACTCCGGCCGGTCTTTCGCCCTACTACACCGGCGATTACTACAGCCATGATCTGCGGGCCCGTTACGCGTTCAACGACAAGATCGACCTTCGCGCCGGCGTGCAGAACATCACCAACGAAGCGCCGCCCTATCTGCCGGAAACCTTCACTGGCACGGGCGTCGGCTCGTCGACCTTCGACAACCGTGGTCGCTACTTCTTCGTGGGCGCGACCTTCCGCTACTAGGTCTGAGAGCCGCGGGCCTCCCCCGCGAGACCTAAATTGGAACCCGCCGGCGCCCCACGCCGGCGGGTTTTTCATGTCAGGCGGCCAGCCACGCCAGCACCTCGGGCCAGTGCTTGTGGGGCAGGAAGTGGCCGGCGTCGGGGAAGATGCGGAGGCTCTCCTGGCGGTCGTTCAGCCAGGCCGTGACATCGGCGGCGGTGTTCATCGGGTCCTGCTCGCCATGCCACACGGTGATGGGGGCGGAGAGGCGCGACAGGTCCAGGGTCGGGCTGCGGGCCGAGCACTTGATCTCGTCGGCGATGCCCCGGCTGGTGAGGGCCAGCGACTCCGAAATGTAGTCGACGATAAATTCCAGCACGCCGGGATGGGTGCGCAGATAGGCCGCGTCCCCGGGCGCGGAGGCGGCCGCCCGGACGAACTTTTCCAGCTGCTTGCGGGTCAGCTGCAGCCGCATCATCGCGAAGACCATGTCGGCCAGCCAGGCGTTGCGCAGGATGCGGCGGCGAAACAGCACCACCGCGTGGCCCTTGTCCCGCTCGGTTTCCAACGTCTGGCCTGAAGGCCGCGCCGAGGCCAGCAGCACCCGGCTGGCGATCGGCCCCAGTTCGCGCGCGGCCATCAGGGCGAAGGGCGCGCCGGACATGAAGGCCGCCACCTGCACCTCGGCCAGGCCCTGGTCACGGCAGAGGTCGGCGAAGTCGCGCCCCACCGCCTCATAGCTGTAGTCGGGCGAGATGTCGGACCGGCCCGCGCCAGGCCGCTCGGGACAAAGCAGGCGCAGTCCCAGGTCGCGGGCCAGGGCGTCGGTGCCGCGGGGCATGATGCTGCACCCCAGGCCCTGGTGGACCACCAGCACGGCCTTGCCCTTCGGATCCCCATAGGCGCGCCAGGCCAGGCGGCGGCCATCGGGGAGGGCCAGGAACCGGATCGGCGGCGAGGTCTCCACGGCGCCCCGCTCGGTGGCGGCGATGGGCGGGCCCAGCAGGCCCCGCCCCGAACTTTCCTGGAAGGAGGTGGCCAGGGAGCCGAGCTGGGTCAGGGTGCGGATCAGCTCGCTCTGTCGCGACAGCCCCACCTTCTCGAAGATGGCGCGGAGCTGGTTGCGGACGGTGTTGAAGCTGACATTCAGCTCCACCGCCGCCTCCTTCAGGGTCAGGCCGTCCTTCAGCCGGGCCGCCAGGCGGGTCTCGGCGGGGGTGAGCCCGAAGCTCTCGCGCAGGTTGGCCCAGAGCCGGTCGGTGGCCTCGACGGCCGGGAAGACGACGGCGCAGGCCCCCTCCCCCAGGGTCACGGCCCCGCCCACTCCGGCGGCGAGCGCGGCGGGCAGGCCGCTGGCGGGAACCACATAGGCAAAGTGAGGCGCCTCGTCGTCGGCCTGACTGAACTTGACGATGACCTGGCGGCCCTGGGTCCCGCGCAGGCGGTGGCGGGCCTGGTCGAGGGCCTCGTGGTTGGCGGGGTTGAAGAACCGCAGGCCCTGGGCCTCGATCACCCCAAGGCGCTGGTGGAAGACGGCCTCGCCGGCCGCGTTCCAGGCGCTGGCCCCGCCGGCGGCGTTGATCAGCACGACGCCCACCTGGGCGGCCTCCCCCCGATCGCCAGCCAGCACGGCGAGGCGCGCGGCGCCTTCGGCCTCGGGGGGCGCATCGCTCGCCTCAACGTCCAGGGCCTGGACGATCTGCTCCCATTTGTCGGGCTCGGCGGCGATGGCGTACATCGTCTCGATCACCATCGAGACATTGGCCTTGGCCTTGGGAGTCAGGTCGGGCGGCACGGCGGGTGTCGTCTCTGGGCTCGGGGGAATCCCAAGCTTACACGACTCCCGCCCTCAGCAACCCCGCGTTGTCAGGCGCCCGCCATCTGCTTGCCACTGACGAAGCGGGCCAGACGCCCTGAGATCAATTCCTCGGCTTCGCGCACCATCCGGCTGATCAGTTCCTGGCAGGAAGGGATGTCGTGGATCAGGCCCTGGATCTGGCCCGCCGACCAGATGCCGGCGTCGTTGTCGCCGACTTCGTAGACGTTGCGGCCACGGCTGCCGGCCACCAGTTCGCGGACGTCCTCGAACTTGGCGCCTTGCTTCTCCAGCGCCACCACCTGCTGGCTGACGGCGTTCCTCGCCACCCGGCTGGTGTTGTGCATGGTGCGGAAGATCAGGTCGGTGGAGCGCTCGTCATTGGCGACGATCTGCTCCTTGATGGCCTGGTGGATGGGGCTTTCCTTGGTGGCCATGAAGCGGGTGCCCATGTTGACGCCCTCGGCGCCCAGGGCCAGGGCCGCCACCAGGCCGCGCGCGTCGCCAAAGCCGCCCGAGGCGATCATCGGAATCTTGATCTTGTCGGCGGCGGCCGGGATCAGGATCAGGCCGGGCACGTCGTCCTCGCCCGGGTGACCGGCGCACTCGAAGCCGTCGATGGAGATGGCGTCCACGCCCATGCGTTCGGCCGAGAGGCCGTGGCGCACGCTGGTGCACTTATGGACGACGATGATGCCGTGCTTCTTGAACTCGTCGACGTGTTCCTGCGGCTTGTTGCCGGCGGTCTCGACGATCTTAACGCCGCTGTCGATGATCGCCTGGCGGTACTCGGCGTAGGGCGGCGGGTTGATGGCCGGCAGGATGGTCAGGTTCACGCCGAACGGCTTCTTGGTCAGAGACCGGCAGCGCTCGATCTCCTCGCGCAGCTTGTCCGGCGTAGGCTGGGTCAGGGCGGTGATGAAGCCCAGCCCGCCGGCGTTGGCGACGGCGGCCACCAGCTCGGCGCGGCCGACCCACTGCATGCCGCCCTGGACGATGGGGTGTTCGACCCCGACGAGCTCGGTGAAACGGGTCTTCAGCGCCATGACGTCCTCCCAAACGGATGTTTGAGACAGTTGAAGCCCGCGACGCAGGGTCAAGCAAGCCGTCTGTTGATGTCTAGCGGTCCGGGTAGCTGGCCAGTTCGTCAGCGCGCTCGGTGGTGCGGTCCAGCGCGCACATATTGGCGGTCACCCGGGACATCGTGCCCCAGGCGTCATCCCAGAGGGATCGGCAGTCGGCGTCCTGGAAGGCCAGCCAGGCGCGCTGGGCGGCGCGCAGCTTGTCCTTCTGCTCCGGGGTGAGGTCCTTCATGGCCTTGGCGTAGTTCCGGTTCAGGCGCACATCCTGCGCCTTGAGCTCGTCGCCGATGCACTGGATCTGGCCGATGGTGGTCTCGGCGGCCTCCGAGGCCAGGCAGCGGTCCAGGGCCGACTTCGGCGCGGCCTGCGCGACCGCCGGGGCCAGCAGCACCGCGGCGATCAGCAGGCCGGCCCTCATTGCAGGCCGCTCCGGCCGATGGCGTAGAAGCGCTCGGCCCGCTGCTTCTTGAGTTCCGGGGCGGTCATCTTGGTCAGGATCGCCAGTTCCTCCTCCACCGCGTCGCCCACCGAGGCGATGGTGGCTTCGGGATCGGAGTGCGCGCCGCCCGCGGGCTCGGCGATGATCCGGTCGACGATCTTCATGCCGATCAGGTCCTGGGCGGTGATCTTCAGCGCCTTGGCGGCCTCCTCGGCCGTGCGCGCGCCGCGCCACAGGATCGAGTTGGCGCCCTCGGGCGGGATCACCGAATAGAGGGCGTGCTCCAGGATCAGCACCCGGTTGCCGCAGGCGATGGCAAGCGCCCCGCCCGAGCCGCCCTCTCCGGTGATGACCGCCACCATGGGGACGCTGAGCATCAGGGATTTCTCGGTGCCACGGGCGATGGCCTCGGCGACGCCGCGCTCTTCCGAACCGACCCCGGGATAGGCCGCGGGCGTGTCCACGAAGCTGATCACCGGCAGGTGGAAACGCTCGGCCAGCTCCATGAGGCGGACGGCCTTGCGGTAGCCCTCCGGACGGCCATAGCCGAAATTGTGCTTCACCCGGGTGACGGTGTCGCGGCCCTTCTCATGGCCCATGACCACCACCGGCCGCCCGCGGAAGCGGCCCAGGCCGCCCATGATCGCCTGGTCGTCGGCGAACTTGCGGTCGCCGCGCAGCTCCACGAACTCATCGATCAGCCCGGCGGCGTAGTCGACAAAGTGGGGCCGCTCCGGATGGCGGGCCACCAGGGTTTTCTGCCAGGCGTCGAGCTTGGAATAGGCCTCGCGACGCAGGGTCTGGGCGCGGGTCCGCAGCGCCTCGATCTCGCCGTCCATCGCCCCGGACCCGGTGGTCTCCGACAGCTTGGAGAGCTCCTCGATCTTGGCTTCGAGGTCGGCGATGGGACGCTCGAACTCAAGATAGTGCGCGACCATGCGGGGACTCTTCCTTCCGTTGGCGGAAGCGCCGGAAACTAGGCGGGAACCCGCAGCCTAACAAGTACGTGGCGTCGCGCCAGCTCTCTGGCTTAGCTATCTGTCGGGAACGAAATCGTCCGTCGGGACCTCACCGAGCATGAAGCCAGTCCTCGTCCTCGCACTTGCCGCCGTCGCGGGCCCTTCCTTCGCCGCCGGGGGTTTCGAAGCCGCCCCCACCGTTTCGGCCCAGGCGGAGGGCGGATCGGCGGGCGTGATACGCGCGGCCATGGACGTCGCCGCCCCGCCCGCCGTGGTCTGGAAGGTGTTGAGCGACTGCGCCAACGCCGCGCGCTACATGCCCAAGCTACTCAGTTGCAAGACCCTGGAACGCGACCCCGCCGGCAAGTGGGACGTCCGCGAGCACCGGCTGGAGGGCAACGCGTTCAAGCCGGTGATGCGAAACGTGTTCCGCACCACCCTGGAGCCGCCGCGCCGCCTGGCGTTTCGCCGCACCGGCGGCGACTGGAAGCGCTCCGACGGCGAATGGCGGCTCACCGCAATACCCGGGGGGACCCACGTGACCTATGAACTGCACGTGGCTGTCGATGCGCCCGTTCCCGCGAGCCTGGTGCGCGGAGCGGTGGCCAAAGGCATGCCCGCCTCCATGCGCGCTCTGCGCAAGGAAGCGCTCGCCCAGGCGCAACGCTCATGACCGGTGAAGACGAAGCCCTGGTCGCCCTGTTGGCGGCGCTGAAGGCCCGGGACTACCAGTTCGTCACCCCCACCAACGACACCCACCGACTGGTGTCCTGGCGGCTGTTCCAGGGAACGCGCCACACCCTGCGGGACATCTTCGGCTGGAGCCGGCCATTCCGCGACGGCGACCTGGAGGTGGAAATCCTCGCCTTGATGCGCGAGGCCGGAATCCTAGTCGAGCGCGGCCGGCGCCTCTCCAGCGCCCTGCGGGTCTCCAGCCTCGGTGAAGACCTCTTCCTCCACTCGGCCTATCCGCCCAGGGCGAGGGACGCGGTGTTCTTCGGGCCCGACAGCTACCGCTACGCCGACTTCGTCCGTCAGGAATTGGGACACGCCAACCGGATCGTCGATATTGGCGCGGGCTCCGGGGTCGGCGGGATCGTGGCGGCGCGGGTCTGTCCCCAGGCCGCCATCGTGCTGGCCGACATCAATCCTGCGGCCCTTCGTCTGGCGCGAATCAACGCCGCCGCCGCCGTGGTCAGCGTGGAGGTCATCGAGAGCAACGGGCTTTCCAAGGTCACCGGAGCCATGGACGTCGCCATCGCCAATCCGCCCTACATCCTGGGCTCGGGCGGCCGCACCTATCGCGACGGCGGCGATCTGCTTGGCGCGCGCCTGTCGCTGGACTGGGCCAAGGCCGCCATGGACCGGCTGCCGGCGGGAGGGCGGCTGCTGCTCTACACCGGCAGCGCCATCGTCGATGGGCGCGACCGGCTGAAGGCGGAGCTGGAAGCCATCGTCTCCGGAATAGGCGCCCAGCTGCGCTACCGCGAGATCGACCCCGACGTCTTCGGGTCCACGCTGATGCACCCGGCCTACCGGCGCGTCGACCGCATCGCGGCCGTCGGCGCCGTGCTGGAGAAGCCTGGAAGCGCTCTACCAGCTTGAGCATGGCGACAGGCAGGCTCACTCTGCGATCGCCCAGTTTCCTTCAGGCCCTGAGGCTTCAAATGATTGAACTACAAACCCCAGCGCCGGACGGTTTCCTGCCCGGCCTTCCCCCCCGGGGCGGCTGGTTCAAAGATTTCGAGTTCCATGACGGCGGCCTCACCGTCCACAAGACCGGAACGCAGATCCGCCTCGACGCCACCCTGATCGGCGAATGCCTCGTCTGGTTCGGCTATCACATCCTTGTGCGGGCCAGATCCTGGGCCCTGGCGGCCACGCGGGCGCCGGGCCCGGCCATCTGGTTCACGCCGGACCGGCCGCGGCCGTGGTATCTGATCTGGGCGGCCATGGCCTGGAGCGGTTGCCGCATGGCCAAGACGCCCGACGAAGCCGACGCCAGTTTCTGCTTCGAGGACGCCACCTGGGGCCAGCGCGCCCTGCCGACCCACGAGCGGGCCTTCAACTTCACCTGTCTGGACGTCTCCAAGAGCCACGTCGCCGCCGTGTTCGAGGAGGTGTTCGGCTATCCCCTGGCCATCGACCCCGAAAGCTACGTCGGGGACGCGGTCGAGAAGGGCGAGCTGAACGGCGTGCATGACGGACGCATCATCGCCTGCCCGCATCCCCGCCTGCCCGGCAAGACCTACCAACGCCTGGTGGACACCGCCGTGGGGCCCTTCATCCACGACCTGCGAACCCCCTGCGTCGGCGGCAAGCCCGTCGTCGTCTGGATCAAGCGCAAGCCGGCGGACAATCGTTTTTCCATCCACAATCTCGCGGTCACCCGCGCCGATCCCGCCGAGATATACAGCGCCGAGGAGCTGGCCTTGATCGCGGCCTTCGCTGCGCGCATGGGCCTTGACTGGGGCGGACTGGACATCCTGCGCGACCAGCCCAGCGGCCGCATCTACATCGTCGACGTCAACAAGACCGATGTGGGGCCGGTGATCGCCTTGAGCTTGAGAGACAAGCTGAAGTCCACCGACGCCCTGGCCAAGGCGCTGATCGCGTTGCTGAAAGCCGATCCGCGCAAGGGCTGAGCGCAATCGAACAATGTTCGTGCAACCCCCGTCCAAGCTCCACGTTTGGTTCTCCGAGGTCGCAAGGACCCCATTGTTCACGAGACCGCCCGGACGGGATCGGTCCGTCGTTAGTTCCAGGAGAACTCACCATGAAGACGCTTAAGACCGCCTTGGTGGCGACGGCGATGCTGGCCACGGCCGCCCCCGCCTTCGCCCAGTATCAACCGACTCAGCAATACCAGCGCGACATGCGCAGCTACGAGCAGGAGCAGGCCGACTATCAGGCGAAGCTGGCCGACTACGAACGCGCCCGCGCCGACTATGACGCCCGACGCGACCGCTACGAGCGCGACCGCGCCCGCTATGATGCGCGCTACGGCTACGGCGCCTACGCCCGCAGCTACGGCCCGGCCCCGGCCTGGGGTTCGACCGACGCTGACCGCTATGGCCGCGACACCACCTATGCCGGCTCTGGCTATGCCGACCCCTGCGGGCCCTATAAGAACAACAACAACAACCAGGTGGCCGGCGGCCTGATCGGCGCCCTTGCCGGCGCGGCCCTGGGCTCCAACATCGCCGCGCGCAATGCCCGGACCGAGGGCGCGGTGCTCGGCGCCGTCGTCGGCGGCGCCCTGGGCGCCAGCATCGGCAAGCAGGCCGGCAAGGCCAAGTGCGATCAGGCCGGCTACTATTACAACTACGCCGAGACCAAGCCCTATCGCGAGAGCCGCTATGACCGCGGTCAGCGCACCGGCCAGTACGACTACAACTACTACAACCGTCAGCGCTGCCGCCTGGCCCTGGCGCCGACGGACGATTACGGGAATGAAGTGCGCTACGTCCGCGTCTGCCCCGACCGCCAGGGCCGCTATCGGATCACCGGCTGACCCCCAGCCTGATCTGAGGTCCTGAGGAAGCCGTCCGCTCACGCGGGCGGCTTTTCTCGTTCCAGGCTCAGCTCTTGCGGGACAGCGGGTGCTTGCTGGCGACCACCTGGGCCAGGCGATCTCCGGCCACGTGGGTGTAGATCTGGGTGGTGGCGATGTCGGCGTGGCCCAGCAGTTTCTGCACCACCCGCAGATCAGCGCCGCCCTCCAGCAGGTGGGTGGCGAAGGCGTGGCGCAGCACGTGGGGGCTGACGCGCGCGGGATCGATCCCGGCGTCAGCGGCGGCCTCGTCCAGCAGCTGGGCGAACCGTCGCGGGGTCATGCGGCCGGCCTTGCCGCGGGACGGGAACAGCCAGGGATTGGCGAGGTCTCCCTTGGGCAGGAAGGTTTTTCGGACCTCCAGATAGGCCTTCACCGCTGTCCGCGCGGCGTTGTTCAGCGGCGCGAGGCGATCCTTGCCACCCTTGCCGGTGACCATCAGATAGGCCGGGTCGCGGGCCAGCGCCGCCAGCGGCAGGGCCGTCAGCTCAGAGATCCGCAGGCCCGAGGCGTAGATCAGCTCCACCACGCAGCCGATCCGCAATCCCTGGGCCCCGTCCTTGGCCGAGGCCGCAGCGATGATGGCGTCCACCTCGTCGCGGCTCAGCACCTTGGGCAAGGGCCGGCCGCGCTTGGGGGCGTCCACCCGGCGGGAAGGGTCATCCGCGCGCCAGCCCTCGCCCAGCACGAACCGGTAGAACTGGCGAACCGCGGCGCGGCGGCGCGAGGCGGTGGCGGGCGACAGGCCGCGCGCGCCCAGGGCCGCGAAATAGGCCTCGATATCCTCGGCGCTGGCGTCGCCCAGGTCCCGGCCCCGGCCGGCCAGATAGCCGGAAGCGTCGGCCAGGTCCTTGCCATAGGCGGTGATGGTGTTCTTGGCCGCCGCTCGCTCGACAGCCATCATCTCCAGGAAGGCCTCGGCCCAACCCGACGAGGCGCTCATCGGAGCCCCAGCAGGCCTTCGACAGCGAAGGCGCGGGCGTCGTCCTCAAGACCGGCGGTCCTGAGCGCCCGAATGATCCTCGCCCTGTCTCCGGCGGCGGGCCCGGCGGCTCCCGCGTCGGCGGAAATCCATAGGGCCAGCAAGGCGGTCTCCCCCTGGAGCTTTTCCAGCCCGGCGGCGTCGAGGGCGAAGGCGCGAGCGGCGGGCGCCTTGGTCTCGCCCGCCGTGAAGCCCGCGAACTGGCCGCGGGCCTGGGGGCTCATCGAACCGCCAAGCGCCGCCAGGATCAGCGCCCCCTGCTGCGCGCGGATCCGGGTCTTGGCGTCGCCGGTCGCGCCGCGCTCGATCAGGCGGTCCAGGGTCTGGGGATCGGCCCTGCCCGAGGCGGCGGCCAGCATGGCGTCCAGCAGGGCGAGATCTGTGATGGTGGCGCCGGGAATGGTGTCGGAGGTGAGGCTGGCGCGCAGGGTCTGGGCTGTTCGGAGGTCGCCGCCGGCCAGCGCCGCCATGGCGGCCTTTACCGGCCCGGGGCCGCCCTCGATGGTCCAGGTCGCCGAGCCCGAGGGACTGGCGGCCAGGGCCGCGGCGACGGCGGGCGCGGAGGGTCCGGTCACCGCAAGACCCAGGTCCCGGGTCAGGGCGTAGTCGAGGCCGTTGCGCAGGGAGGGTTCGCCTGGATCGCCAGCGCCGGCCAGCTTGGAGCCCATCAGCCGGCCATAGACCGGGTCGCGGCTCTGGGCCTGGGCCAGGTCGAAGGTGAGCTGGGCGGCGCCGGAGTTCCCGGACTTGAGCTGGCAATAGGCGCGAAGGCGGAGCCAGTAGATCTCTTCGCGCCCCGCCACGAGGCGGTCGGAGATCGCGCAGGCGCCCTCGGCGTCGCCAGACAGCAGGGCCGCTTCGGCGCCGGCCTGGGCCAGGACCGGGTTCTGTTCCAGACCCGCGGTGCGCGAAAGGATTGCGGCGGCGTCCTTCACGCCCCCCTGGGCGATCAGGGCGCTGATGCGAGCCCCCGCCACGCCGGCGTCCTGCCCCGCGCCTTCCGGGCCCGAGCCGCCCGTGGCCAGGACGCGGCGCGTCAGGGCCTGAGCCGCTGGGGAAAGCGGCTTGGCGGCCAGCAGCGGCAGCACCGTGCGGGCCGTCTGCCCCGAGGCGCCGCGCCAGAGTTCCGCGGTCAGGCCGGTCTCCCGCGCCCCCGTCGAGAAAAAGTCGGGCGCCGCCAGGGGCGCGACCTGGACCTCCTGCGCGAGGGCTGGTGTGGAGAGGGCGAGGGCGGTCAGGACCGCCAGGGAAGTGCTTCGACCGGACATGGCCTTATCCTAACTCACAGCGCGGGCATTGGCGCGGGGGGTCGCCCTGATGTAGACCTGCGCCGTTCATGGACCGTTACAAACCGCTACGCGCCCGCACCATCACCCTCGTCGGCCTGATGGGGGTCGGCAAATCCAGCGTGGGCCGCCGTCTGGCCAACGCTCTGGAACTGCCGTTCCGCGACGCCGACTCCGAGGTGGAGGCCGCCGCAGGCCGCTCAATCCCTGACATCTTCGCCGATCTGGGGGAGCCCGCCTTCCGCGAGGGCGAGCGTCGGGTGATCGCCCGCCTGCTGGACGAGCCGCCCCACGTGCTGGCCACCGGCGGCGGGGCCTTCATGAACGACGAGACCCGCGCCCTGATCAAGGCGCGCTCGCTCTCGGTCTGGCTGAAGGCCGACCTTGAAGTCCTGGCCCGGCGGGTGTCGCGCAAGGACAACCGCCCGCTCATCACCGGCCGCGATCCGATGGACGTGCTGAAGGAGCAGGCGGCCCTGCGCTATCCCATCTATGAGCTGGCCGACGTCATGGTGGAGACCGGCGACGCCGCCCACCACGTCACCGTCGACCAGGTGATCCAGGCCCTTCTGGCCCATCTCGCCAAGACCGAGGAACCTCCCCAGTGAGCCCGCGCATCGTCCCTGTCGGCCTGGGCGACCGTTCCTACGAGGTGGTGATCGGGCGGGGGCTGCTGGACGAGGCGGGAACCCGGATCGCGCCCTTCCTGAAAAATAGGCGCGTCGCCATCGTCAGCGACGAGACCGTCTGGGCCCTGCACGGGGCGCGGCTGACGGCGTCGCTCACGGGGGCTGGCATCACCTGCCCGGCGATCGTCGTGCCGCCAGGCGAACAGACCAAGAGCTTCGACGGCCTGGCCGACCTTTCGGACCGCCTGCTGGCCCTGGAGCTCGACCGTGGCGACCTGATCGTGGCCTTCGGCGGCGGCGTGGTGGGCGACCTCGCCGGCTTCGCCGCCGCCATCTACAAGCGCGGCATCGACTTCGTGCAGATCCCCACCACCCTGCTGGCCCAGGTGGACTCATCGGTCGGCGGCAAGACCGCCATCGACACACCCCGTGGAAAGAACCTGGTGGGCGCCTTCCATCAGCCGCGTCTGGTGCTGGCCGACCTTGACGTACTCGGCACCCTCACCGACCGCGACATGCGCGCGGGCTATGCCGAGGTGATCAAGTACGGCCTGCTCGGCGACTTCACCTTCTTCGAGTGGCTGGAGGCCAACGCCGCCGCCGTCCTCGCCCGCGAACCCGCCGCCCTTTCCCATGCCGTCGCGCGCTCGGTGGAGATGAAGGCGGAGATCGTGATCGAGGACGAGAAGGAGGCGGGTCGACGCGCCCTGCTCAATCTCGGCCACACCTTCGGCCACGCCCTGGAGGCCGAGACCGGCTACGGCGAGGCTCTGCTGCACGGCGAGGCGGTGGCCGCCGGCTCGGCCATAGCCTTCCGCTTCTCCGCCTCACAGGGCCTTTGCTCGGCTCAGGACGCGGTGCGCGCCGAGGCCGCCATCGCCGCCGCCGGCCTGCCCACCCGAATGGACGCCGTGGCGAAGACCCCCTTCGCAGCCGAAGCCCTGGTCCGCCACATGGGCCAGGACAAGAAGGCCCAGGGCGGCAAGCTGACCTTCATCCTGGCCCGCGCGCTCGGTGTCACCTTCGTCGCCAAGGACGTGAGCGCCCAGGCCGTGCGCGATTTCCTGGTGTCTGAAGGAGCTCGACCGTGAGCGTCATCGCGATCCTCGCGGGTCTCGCCCCCATCCTCGTCGCCCTGCTGAGCCTCTCAGGGCTGATCTCGGCGGCGGAGACCTCGATGACGGCGGCCAGCCGCGGCCGGATGCACCAGCTTGAGCGCGAAGGCGACCGCGCGGCTCGGCGCATCAACATCATGATGGCCGATCAGGAGAAGATGATCGGGGCCATCCTGCTCTCCAACAACGTCATCAATATCGGCGCCTCGGCCCTGACGACGCTCGCCCTGTCGGCGGCCTTCCCGGGCGCGCTGGGGGCCCTGATCGCCACCGGAATCATGACGGTGCTGATCGTCATCTTCAGCGAGATCCTGCCCAAGTCCCTGGCCATCGCCCGCGCCGACGACGTGGCGCGCGCGCTGTCGATCCCCACCTACTGGGTGGTGCGCATCTTCGGCCCCCTCGCCAACGGGGCCCAGTGGGTGGTGCGCCAGACCTTGCGGCCCTTCGGTATCAAGCTCTCCATGGAGACCGACGTCCTGGCGGCCCACGAGGAGATCCGCGGGGCGGTGGAGTACCACCACTCCGAAGGGCTGGTGGAGGAACGCGACCGCCGGATGCTGGGCGGCGTGCTCGACCTCTCGGACATGGACGTGAGCGAGGTGATGGTACACCGCATGTCGATCTCCATGATCGACGCCGATCTGTCGCCGGCCGAGGTGGTGACCGCCATGCTGGAGAGCGCCCACACGCGCGTGCCGCTCTATCGCGGCGACGCCGAGAACATCGTCGGCGTGCTGCACGCCAAGGACCTGTTGCAGGCCCTGGCCAATTCCGGCGGCAAGATCGACAAGCTGGCCATCGACGACATCCTGCGCGAGCCGTGGTTCATCCCCGACACCACCAACCTCAAGGACCAGCTCAACGCCTTCCTGAAGCGCCAGAGCCACTTCGCCCTGGTGGTGGACGAATATGGGGCCCTGCAGGGCCTGGTGACCCTGGAGGACATCCTCGAGGAGATCGTCGGCGAGATCGACGACGAGCACGACAGCGCCATCCAGGGTGTGCGCAAGCAGGCCGACGGCTCGGTGGTGGTGGACGGCTCGGTGACCATCCGCGACCTGAACCGCGCCATGGACTGGGACATGCCAGACGACGACGCCGTCACCGTGGCCGGCCTGGTGATCCACGAGGCCCAGACCATCCCGAAGATCGGCCAGACCTTCATCTTCCATCGTCACCGGTTCCAGGTGGTCAAGCGGGTCCGCAACCAGATCACCACCCTGCGGGTGTCGGCTCCCCTCGACGCCAACACGTCGGCTTCTGAAGCTTAGATTCCGACAATGGAACCGAACGATCAGTCAGCGGTTTTAGCGAGTCGCGGAGCGAGGGGACCGGGCGCAGTGATGAGCAGTATGGACGCGGCGGGTCGCGGGCGACTTGGCTATAGTCAGCCGAGTCCGTGGTGGCCTATGGATAGGCTCATGAACCTGCTGGAGCCTTGGCAATGAGCGCCCCCGATCTCGCCGGCCTGCGTGTCCTCGTTGTCGAAGACGAGATGATGGTCTCGATGCTGATCGAGGACATGCTCACCGATCTCGGCTGCATCGTCGTCGGCCCCGCCGCGCGACTGGACGAGGCCATCGCCCTGGCCGAGGGCGAGCAGATCGACTGCGCCGTGCTGGACGTGAACCTCGGCGGCCAGCCGATCTTTCCGCTCGCCGACATCCTGCGGGCGAAGGGCGCGCCCTTCGCCTTCGCCACCGGTTATGGCGACGCTGGCCTGCGTGACGTCGACAAGGGATCGCTGGTCCTGCAGAAGCCGTTCCGGGAAACCGACCTCGCCCGCATCCTGGGCGAACTGCGCGCCAAGGTCGGCTAGCCCATGGCGCGTTGGGCCGGCATCTTCCTGGCCGTCATGGTGGCCGCGGCGGTCGCGGGTTTCCTGATCGACGCCGTACGGGTGATCGCCGGCATCCTGTTCCTGGGCTGCGCCGCGGCCCTGGCGGTCACCTATCTCAAGCGAAACAAGTGACCGCCTGAGGGCTTAGAGCCCCTTGGCCATCAGGCCTTCCAGCACCTTGTCGGGCGTCATGGGGAAGTCGCGCAGGCGCACGCCGCAGGCGTTGTAGATGGCGTTGGCTACCGCCGCGCCGGCCCCGCAGATCCCCAGTTCACCCACGCCCTTGATCCCCATCGGGTTGGCCTTGTCGTCGGCCTCGTCCAGGAAGATGGCGTCCAGGTCGACAATGTCGGCGTGGCTGGGCACCAGGTAGCCGGCCATGTCCTGGTTGATGAAGGATCCGTAGCGATTATCCACGACATTGCCCTCGGTCAGGGCCGTGCCCACGCCCCAGATCATGCCGCCCGTCACCTGGCTCTTGGCGGTCTTGGCGTTGAGGATACGGCCGGCGGCGAACGCTCCGAACATCCTGCGCATCCGCACCTCGCCGGTGACGGTGTCCACGCCCACCTCGGCGAAGTGGCCGCCATAGGTGTGCTGGGAGTAATCGCGGGCGTCGGCGGCCGGACTGATGGCGCCCTCCACATAGACCCCGTCGGGCGCGGCGCGGCTCACCAGGGTGGCCAGGCTTTCCGAGCGGTTCTCGATGGCGATGTTGCCGTTGCCGAAGGTGACGTAGGTGGGATCACCGCGGTAGAGCGGCGAGTTGGGATCCCCGATCGCGAGTTCGGCCAGGGCCTTGCGCAGGTTCATATTGGCCTCGAAGGCCGCTGAACCGGCGGTGGCCGCGCCGAACTGGCCGCCGGAGCCGGGCGCCGGAGGGAACTCAGAATCGCCTAGCTCGACCTTCACCTCGTCCATGGTCACGCCCATGGTCTCGGCGGTGATCTGGGCCAGGATCGTATAGGTGCCGGTGCCGATGTCGGTCATGCCCTGGCGCAGGGTGATGACACCGGTCCCATCAATGCGGACGCCTGCCTTGGCCGGCAGCAGGAAGTTGCCGCGGATGGCGGCGGCCATGCCCATGCCCACCAGCCAGCGGCCATCGCGGACCTGGCCGGGCTTGGGATTGCGCCGGCTCCAGCCGAAGCGCTGGGCGCCTGTGTTCAGGCATTCCGTCAGTTGGCGGATCGAGAACGGCTTGCCGGTCTCCGGATCGACATCGGGCTCGTTGCGCAGGCGCAGCTCGATGGGGTCGATCCCCAGCTTCTCCGCCAGCTCGTCCATGGCGCATTCCAGGCTGAGCATGCCGGAGGCCTCGCCCGGCGCCCGCATGGGTCCGGCGTGGGGAATGTCCATCTTCACCAGCCGGTGGCCGGTGAGCCGGTTGGGCGCGGCGTAGAGGTTGCGGGAGAAGTTGGCGGCGTGCTCGACGAAGGAGGCGCTGCGGGCGCAGTGGGTGACGGCCTCCACGGCGAAGGCGTTCAACCGCCCGTCCGGCTCCGCCCCCAGCCGCACGCGCATGCTGACGGCTGGCCGGTGGATGGTGGCCTGGAACATCTGCTGGCGGGTGTAGGCCAGCTTCACCGGCTGTCCCAGGGCGCGGGCGCCGAGCGCCGCCAGGGTCAGATCGTCATAGGCCTGGCCCTTCCCGCCGAAACCACCGCCGATGTAGCGAGTGAGCAGGTGGACCTTCTCCGAGGGGATGGCCAGGGTCTCGGCCAGGGCGTGCTGGCCGCCCTTCACCATCTGGATCGAGGTGTGGACGGTGACCTTGTCGCCCTCCCACCAGGCGGTGGTGGCGCAGGGCTCCATCTGCACGTGGTTCTGCAGGGGGCTGAAATAGGTCTCGTCGATCTGGGCCGGGGCCCTGGCGTAGGCGCCCTCGAAGTCGCCGATCAGGACGTCTTCCTCACCGTCCGGCATCTCCGCCAGGTCGAGGCTGGCCCGGAAGTCCAGAACAGCAGGCTCGGCGGCATAGCTCACCTGGATGAGGTTTGCGGCCGCCCGCGCATTTTCCCAGGTGTCGGCGGCGACAAAGGCCACCGGCTGGCCGAAGAACTCCACGCGATCCCCCGCCAGCGCCGGGTTGGCCGCCCGCTGGCTGCGGGGGTTGATCCGCTCGCCTCGCCGCGCCTGCTTGGGCACGTTGAGGTGGGTCCAGACCAGCTTCACGCCCGGCGAGGCCTCGGCGGCGCTGATGTCGATGGCGGTGATCCGGCCCTTGGCGATGGTGGCGGCCAGGAGGTAGCCGTAGGCCGGAGCCGAGGGCGGCTCGACCTCATAGGCGTAGGCCGCCGTGCCGGTGACCTTCAGTTTGCCTTCGTAGCGTTCGACGCCCTTGCCGATGATCCCGCTACGGTTCTCCGTGACGGGATTCGGGGCCGCCCAATCCTTGACCGAGCTCATGCGCCTCTCCCTTCACGTGCCTGCGCCAGGGCGTCCGCGGTCATGCGGGCCACCAGGGCGATCTTGAAGCCGTTCTTGCCGTTGTCCTGCGCGCCCGCCAATTCGGCGTGGGCGGCCTCCACCGCGCCGGCGCCGGATGCGAGCGCCGCCTCGGTCTTCTCCGCGCGCCAGGGCTTGTGGGCGACGGCGCCGAAGGCGACCTGGCTCCCCACCACCGCGACACTGGCCAGGCCACCGGCGTAGGAGGCCCGGTCGCGGGCCTTGCGATAGACCTGCCCGCCGGCCGGAGCCGGGGGAAGGACAACGGCGGTGATGAGTTCGCCCGCCGCCAGGGTGGTCTCGATATGCGGGGTGTCGCCGGGCAGGCGGTGCAGGTCGGCCACAGCCAGGGTGCGGGTGGCGCCGTCGGCCGTCATGGTCTCGAGGCTCGCGCCCAGGGCCGTCAGGGCCACGGCCATGTCGGAAGGATGGGTGGCGATGCAGGCTTCGCTGGCGCCGAAGATGGCGCTGTTGCGGTTCAGCCCGTCCAGGGCGCTGCAGCCCGACCCGGGCAGCCGCTTGTTGCAGGGCTTGGAGGGGTCATAGAAATAGGCGCAGCGGGTCCGTTGCAGCAGGTTGCCGCCCGCGGTCGCCTTGTTGCGAAGTTGGCCCGAACCCCCCGAGACGATGGCCTGGGTCAGGACCGAGTAGCGGCTCCGGACGCGCGCGTCGGCGGCCAGGTGGCTGTTGGTCACCATTGAGCCGATGCGCAGGCCGCCGTCCGAGGTGTCCTCCATACCGGCCAGCGGCAGCCGGTTGACGTCCACAAGGTGGGTCGGCTGCTCGATGTCGAGCTTCATCAGGTCCAGCAGGTTGGTGCCGCCGGCCAGAAACTTGGCCCCCGGCGTCGCTGCGACGGCCTTCACGGCGGCGGCGACATCGGTGGGACGCTCGTAGGTGAAGGGCCTCATGCGACCTCTCCCGCGACGTCGCGGATCGCCGCGATGATCTGGGGATAGGCCGAGCAGCGGCAGATGTTCCCGCTCATCCGCTCGCGAATCTCGGCGTCGGTCAGCGCGATCGCGCCAGTCAGGTCCTCGCTGGCCTGGCTGGGCCAGTTCTCGGCGGCCTCCTTCAGCATCCCCACCGCCGAGCAGATCTGGCCGGGCGTGCAGTAGCCGCACTGGAAGGCGTCCTGCTCCAGGAAGGCCTGCTGCATCGGGTGGAGGTTTTCCTCCCCGCCGATGCCCTCGATGGTGGTGACCTCGTCGCCGTCGTGCATGACGGCCAGGCTGAGGCAGGAATTGATCCGCACCCCGTTCACCAGGACGGTGCAGGCGCCGCACTGCCCGTGGTCACAGCCCTTCTTGGAGCCCTTGAGGTTCAGATGCTCACGCAGGGCGTCGAGCAGGCTGGTGCGGGTGTCGAGGTCAAGCGAACGGGCTTGCCCATTTACGGTGATGGTCGTCTTCAAGCACGCCTCCCCAGCGCGGGCCGCCTTGGTCAGCGGCGCCTATTCGAAAGTCAGGTTAGTCCTCGCCGGGAGCGAGGGCTTTCACCGAAAGCGCATGCAGGGGACCCGCCAGCTCTTCGGCCAATGTCCGGTAGACCATCCGTTGCCGCGCCACCTTTGGGGCGCCCGCGAAGGCCTGGGCTTGAATAATAACGTTAAAATGGCTCTCTCCGGAGGCGCTGGCGCTCGCATGTCCCGCGTGGCGGGCGGAATCGTCTTCGATTTCCAGGCGGGTTGGCGAGAACGCTTCGGTGAGCTTGTGTTGGATGGCCTCAAATATGGCGCCCATTTGGATAATCTTCAATTCTTGAAAGGGTCTCAGACCGCTTCATACTTGGGTCATGGCCGGCGCGTTTCAATACAAGCCTAAGTTCGTCGATATCCGGGTGCGCCCGCCGACCCCCGGGGAGGCCGCGCAGACCGACGACGTCTATGCGCTCAAGCCCGGGGAACGGGCTTGCGACCATCCGGGGTGCCGGGTGGCGGCGACGGCGCGCGCGCCGAAATCCCGAGACATGCTCAACGAGCACTACTGGTTCTGCCAGCCGCACGCCGCGGAATATAATCGCAACTGGAACTTCTTCGCCGGCATGAGCGAGGGCGAGATCAAGCAGCGCCAGGCCCAGAGCGCCCAGGGCGACCGTCCAACCTGGGACTTCAAGGCCGGCCGCTTCTCCCGCGAAGCCGCCGCGGCCGCCCAGGGCTTTGGCCAGGGCAAGGGCTACCGCGATCCGTTCAACCTGTTTGGCAGCGGCAATGGCGGGGCTCGGCCGGCGAATGCGCCGGAGACTCGACGCCTCGGCAAGCTGGAACGCAACGCCCTAGCCGACCTCGACCTGGACGAGAACGCCGACGGCCCGACCATCCGCGCCCGCTATATCGAGCTGGTGAAGCGCACTCACCCAGACAGCAACGGCGGGGACCGCTCGGCCGAGCACAAGCTGCAGCGGGTCATCAAGGCCTACCAGCAGCTGCGCAAGGCGAAGATGGCGTAGCCGCCGGAAGACGTTCGCGTCAGACCGGCTTGTCGCCCGCCACCGTCGTGCGGTGCATCAGGCGCAGGTGGCCGTCGTAGCCGCCCTCGGCCAGATGGACCGTGCAGCGGTTGTCCCACATCAGCAGCATGTTGGGCCGCCACTTGTGGCGATAGATGAACCGGTCCTGGGTGATGTGCCCGAACAGGAAAGCCAGGATGGCCTGGGCCTCCTTGGCCTCGAAGCCCTCGATGCCGACGGTGTAGACCGGGCTGACGAACAGCGCCTTGCGGCCGGTGACCGGGTGCGTGCGGACCAGGGGATGGGTCAGGCTCTGGTCGGCCTCCTCGGAGACGATGATCGCCATGGTCCGCTTCTCGGTCTCGCGGGCGAAGACGCCCTTGGTCCCGTAGGCGCGGCCGGCGGAGTGGACCGCCTTCATCGGAGCCAGCATCGCCTTCATGGCCGGTGACAGGGCGTCATAGGCGCTGGCGCAGTCGGCGAAGAGGGTGTCGCCCCCCACGGGCGGCGTCACCTTGGAATGCAGCAGGGTGGCGGCGGGCGGCTTCTCCTGGAAGCTCCAGTCGGAATGCCAGCCGGCGCCGAAGTTTGTCGCCTTCTCGTCGGGCTCGCGGCGCAGCTCCAGGACGTTGGGGTGGCCGGGCATGGGGGCGATGAACGGGTCGATCCCGAACTTTCCCATCTGCAGGGTGAAGGCTTCCAGCTCATGCAGGCTGAGCGGCTGGTCGGGGAAGCTCACCACCGAATGGCGGGCCCAGGCGGCGCGGATTTCCTCGCGGGCCTCTGGGGAAAGCGGGCGCGACAGGTCGACGCCGACGATCTCGGCGCCGAAGCCTTCTTCGGATGCGAAGACCTGGATTGCGCGATAGGACCGCGTGGCTTGCTTCAACATGGGTGGACGCTCCCTTCGTCATTCCGGTATGGGTCGCGGGGACTGCTCCCATCAAACACACGTTTGCTTCGCATGCGTAAGCCTGTAATCGAACCGGACCATGACCTCGTTCGCTGAAAATCAAGACGACAAGCTCCTCACCCTGGTCCCGGACAAGAAGGTCTCGGTCCGCGAAGCCTTCGGGGTGGATATCGACATGACCGTGCCCGCGTTCAGCGAGCGCGACAGTCACGTGCCGGACCTCGATCCGTCCTACAAGTTCGATCCGGAGACCACCCGGGCGATCTGCGCCGGCTTCGCCTTCGACCGCCGGGTGATGGTCCAGGGCTACCACGGCACGGGCAAGTCGACCCACATCGAGCAGGTGGCCGCGCGCCTCAACTGGCCGCTGATCCGGGTGAACCTGGACAGCCACGTCAGCCGCATCGACCTGGTGGGCAAGGACGCTATCGTCCTGAAGGACGGCAAGCAGATCACCGAATTCCGCGAGGGCATCCTGCCCTGGGCGATCCAGCGGCCCGTGGCCCTGGTGTTCGACGAATACGACGCCGGCCGCCCGGACGTGATGTTCGTGATCCAGCGCATTCTGGAAGCCCAGGGCAAGCTGACCCTGCTGGACCAGAACCGCGTGATCCGGCCCAACCCGTTCTTCCGCCTGTTCTCCACGACCAACACCATCGGCCTGGGCGACACGACGGGGCTCTATCACGGCACCCAGCAGATCAACCAAGGCCAGATGGACCGCTGGTCGATCGTCACCACGCTGAACTACCTGGCCCACGACGTGGAAGCCGAGATCGTGCTGTCAAAGGCGCCGCACTACAACAACACCGAGGGCAAGCGCACGATCAGCGCCATGGTCCGGGTCGCCGACATGACCCGGAACGCCTTCATGAACGGCGACATCTCCACGGTCATGAGCCCGCGGACCGTCATCACCTGGGCGCAGAACACCGAGATCTTCGGCGGCGACATTGCGCTCGGCTTCCGGATGACCTTCCTGAACAAGTGCGATGAGCTGGAGCGCGGCACCGTCGCCGAGTTCTTCCAGCGCGCCTTCGGTCAGGACCTGCCGGAATCCACGGCGCGGGTGCGGGTGGCCTAGAGCCAACCCCGCAGCCGACGACGCCGACTGGCGCACGCGACAGGCTCGAAACAGAATGGGCGCGGAGGTGACTCCGCGCCCTTGTCCGTATCAGATTTCAGAGGCGGCTCAGCCGCCGCTGATCTTCTTGCCGACGAAGGCGCCTAGCGCCAGGAACAGCACGAAGCCGATCACGGCCACAAAGAACAGCACCTTGGCGATACCCGCTGCCGCGCCGGCCATGCCGGTGAAGCCGAGCGCGCCCGCGATCAGCGCGACCACGGCGAAAATCAGGGCCCATTTCAACATGTTGAACTCCAGCCAAAGACATCAGGGGTCTTGCTGGCTAAACGCGGAGCAGGCCATCGCGTTCCTGTGGCGATCAGGCCGCCAGCAGAGGCAGGGCCTCCGGCGGCTGCATGCGGCCGCCGACCGGCGCCGTCTGCAGGCGACAGACGCCCGGGCCCGTCACGAACGGCACGTGAGCGGCGATGCAGGCTTCCAGCTCCACGCGGTTTCGGACGTTGGTGACCGCCGCCCAGATCTGCTTCTTGCGATAGAGCCCCAGCCGTTCGGCGAACCGGCGCAACACCGCGAGCCGAGCCCGCTGGTCGCCGCTGGGCAGGACAAGGGTCACGCTCGTGACGGCGTTGGGCGCCAGCTTCTCCACCTCGAAGCCGGGATCTTGCGTGCGCAGGTCGATATTGGTCACGTACTTCAACAGCGAGGCCCGGATGGTGGCCAGGGCCGTGAACGCCGGGTCGCGGGGTACATCATAGACCGCCGCCGCCAACTGGCCCTTCGCCGCTGGAGGCAGGGTGGCTAGCATCTCCTCATAGGCCGCGCGCTGGGAGGCGCGGACGATATTGGAGTAGCAGATGGGCAGGTAGAGCATCGAATGTGGCCCAGGACCCGCCAGCATCTGTGCCGCCGCGGCCAGGCAATCGGCGTCGAAAGCCTGGGGATCGGCGGGCATGTGCTCGTCGCCCTCCACCAGGCTGAGGTGGGTCCTCTGGGATCCTGGGGTTGAGCTGACCACGTCGCCGACAAAGACGCTGCGCAGGGTGAAGTAGATCCCCTGGACTCCGTCCAGGGACGGCATGGGGTGCTTGGTGGCGGTCTCGGCGATATCCTCCAGGGCCGCCTGCTGCGTCACCCAGATCGGTCCGACGGGAGCTCCGGGCGACAGGGTAGGTTCGTCGCCGGTTTGGGTGGGGGCCGCTTCGACGCGGCTCAGCCGGCCGCCGGGCGGTAGCAGGGACGGATCCAGCAGGGCCGCGCTGACAGCCGCGTCGTCGAGAGCCGCGAAGGCCTGGACCGCTTCAGCGGGGCCCTCGAACAGCAGCAGGCCGACCTTGCCGGCCTCGTCGTCGCCCTCGCCGAACAGCTTGATCTGCAGGTCGTCGCCCAGCCGCGCCAGTTCCTGGACATCCAGCTCATCGGACCGCGGATCGGTCAGCAGGAAGGAGTAGTAGGTCAGGGGCGCAAACTGGCGCGGCCATTGCCATTTGCCCTCAAGATAGATCCCCGAAAACTTCGCGACAAATGGCCCGAGGACGGCTGGCTTCAGTCCTGTCTTCTCCGCATCGACCGCCACCCTCAAACACGCAACCGCCGTCACCGCCGTACTCACTCCAACTGTTCTCCGGATCATCGTGGCGCGTGAAAGTGTGAACACATCCTACGATCAGCCTGCGGGACTCAGCCGCACCATCAACAGGACTTTCCTCGGTTCGCTCCGACGCGCTATGGAAGTTGGCCATGGCCAAGAACCCGGAAAGCCCTCTCGAGCCCTTTAAACGCGCCCTTGCGAACGCTGCGCGCTCGCTGGCCGAGTCGCCCGACCTGGAGATCGTCTATTCGGGCGAAGGCCCCGTGCTGTCGGGCAATCGCGCGGTCTTGCCGCACCCGCCCCGCGACCTCACGCCGACAGACGCCGCGCGCATCCGCGGCCTGGCCGACCAGATGGCCCTGCGCATCTCGCACCACGACGCCCAGGTCCATGCCCGTACCCGCCCCGGCTCGGCCCTGGGCGCGCCGGCCTATGACGCCCTGGAACAGGTTCGAATCGAAGCCATCGGCTCCAATGCGCTCGGCGGCGTGCGGGAGAACCTGAAGGTCGTTCACGAGCAGGCCTGGCTCAAGCGCCCCTTCAATCCCGTCGACGCCCAGGCCAATCCTCCGATGGCCGAGATCGTCGCCCTGATGGCCCGCGAACGGCTGACCGGGGTGGAGCCGCCGCCGAACGCCAAGCTGCTGGTGGACATGTTCCGCGACGAGATCGAGGCCCGCGCGGGCGAGGATCTCGACAAGCTGATCGACAAGATCGACGACCAGAAGGCCTACGCCAAGATGGCGCGCACCATCCTGCGCGACCTGTCGATGGGCGACGACCTCTCGGACGCCCCCGACCAGGCCGACCAGGACGAGGAGGATGGCGACGAGGGCGAGGCTGAAGCCGCCGAGGACGGCGATGAGGGCGATGGCGAGGGCCAGTCCCCGCAGCAGGCCTCCATGGACGACAGCGAGGCGACCCACAGCGAAAGCGAGGACGCCGACAGCCAGATGATGCAGGCCGAGGATGATCCCAACGCCGAGGATTCTGACGAGCCGCCGGAGCTGGGCGAGGGCGAGCAGCCCGCGCGGCCGGACCCCAAGGGCGACGCCAAGACCCCCACCTACAAGGTCTTCACCACCGCCAACGACGAGATCGTGGCGGCCGAGGAGCTTTGCGATCTCGAGGAACTGACCCGGCTGCGCGCCTATCTCGACCAGCAGCTCGCCAGCCTCTCCAGCGTGGTCTCGCGCCTGGCCAACAAGCTGCAGCGCAAGCTGATGGCCCAGCAGAACCGCTCCTGGACCTTCGACCTGGAGGAAGGGATCCTTGACGTTGCGCGCCTCACGCGTGTGATCACCGATCCCACCGCCTCCCTGGCCTTCAAGGAAGAGGAAGACACCGAGTTCCGCGACACGGTGGTCACCATCCTGATCGACAATTCCGGCTCCATGCGCGGCCGCCCGATCATGGTGGCCGCCGTCTGCGCCGACATCCTGGCCCGCACCCTGGAACGCTGCGGCGTTAAGACCGAGATCCTCGGCTTCACCACTCGGGCCTGGAAGGGCGGCACGAGCCGCGAGGACTGGTTGAAGGCCGGGAAGCCCGCCCAGCCGGGCCGCCTGAACGACCTGCGCCACATCATCTACAAGGCGGCCGACGCCCCGTGGCGCCGCGCCAAGCGCAACCTTGGCCTGATGATGCGCGAAGGCCTGTTGAAGGAGAACATCGACGGCGAGGCCCTGATGTGGGCGCACCAGCGGCTGATCGGCCGCACCGAGGCGCGCCGCATCCTGATGGTGATCTCCGACGGCGCGCCGGTGGACGACTCGACCCTGTCGGTGAACTCCGGCCACTACCTCGAGCGCCACCTGCGCGAGGTGATCGCCGAGATCCAGGACAAGAGCCCGGTGCAGCTGATCGCCATCGGCATCGGCCACGACGTGACGCGCTACTATCGTCGGGCTGTCACCATCGTCGATGTAGAACAGCTTGCTGGCGCCATCGTCGACCAGTTGGCCGAGCTCTTCCAGGAGGAGCCGCGCAAGGCCAACCGCAAGACCGCGGGCCTGCTGGCCCCACCGCCCAATACGCAAGGCCCCCAGGGCGGCGCGACCCGGCGGTCCACCTTCAAGGAAGTCCGGAGAGCCGTGGCGTGAAACGACTGATCCTGGGAGCCGCGCTCGCCGCGCTCACCGCTTGCGCGCAACCGTCCAGCCTGCCCAAGGGGCCGATGGCCGCAGGCTCCGGGATCACCATCACCGCCACGCCGGTCGCGCTCAATCCGCAGGACCCGTCCCAGGATCGCATCGGCGACTTCGTCTATGCGGGCGGCTTGGTGCTCTCGTCGGACCAGACCTCGCGCTTCCATGGACTGTCGGACCTTCGGGTGACCCAGGATCGCAAGCTGGTCTCGATAAGCGACGAGGGCGACCTGCTGGAAAGCCGCGTCCTGCTGGACAAGACCGGCCGCTTGGTTGGCGTCGGTCCCGGCAAGCTGACGGTCCTCACCGGGCCGGACGGAAAGCCGCTTCAGGGCAAGAAGGAGGCCGATTCTGAGGGCTTGGCCTTCATGCCCAATGGCGACCGGCTGGTCAGCTTCGAGGCCATCGACCGCATTCTGCTCTATCCGGCAAAGGGCGGCGCCGCCCGGGTTGTTCCCTCGCCGGTGGACGCCGGCTTCCCCCCCAACGGCGGCATGGAGGCCCTGGCCTTCGATCCCGCTGTCGGCCCCGACGGCTACATCATCGCCGGTGAGGACTCCGGCGAGACCTGGACCTGCCGCGTCACCGCGGCCTGCGTGAAGGGTCCAACCCTGGAGAAGCCGCCTGAGTTCGGGGTGGTTGCGGTCGACAGGCTGGCCGACGGGAAGACCGCCTGGCTGTTCCGCGCCTGGGACCCGGTGCGCGGCAGCCGCATCACCCTGAAGGTCCTCGGCCCCGCGGGCGAGGTGGCGCGCATGGACATGGCCAAGCCCCTGACCGTCGACAATCTCGAAGGCGTATCGGCCGTACCCGGCAAGAACGGCGCGATCCGATTCTACCTGCTCTCTGACGACAATTTCTCCAATTCCCAGAAGACCATCCTGCTGGCTTTCGACTGGAAGCCCGTGAAGTAGATTTTCAGAGCGCGGGATGCGGGCGGAAAACCGGTTCCCACTTTTCCTCATCCCGCTTAGCGAGGCCGCCATTATGAGCCAGACCGAGATCGCCCTTCCCACCCCGGAGGGCGAGGCGCGCGCCTTCATCTTCAAGCCCGACTCAGGCGTTGGCCCCTGGCCCGCCGCGATCATCGCCATGGACGCTCCGGCCATTCGGCCGGCCCTGTTCGAGATGGGCGAGCGCCTGGCCGCCGCCGGCTACTACGTGCTGCTGCCCGACCTGTTCTGGCGGGCCGGCCCCTACCCGCCCCTGGATATCGCCGCGGCCCGCGCGGGCGACAAGGAGGCCGGCGAGCTGTTCGCCAAACTGCGGGCCAGCACGGGCGCGGGCCGGCAGATGACCGACGTGAAGGCCTGCCTCGACTTCATCGAGGCCGATCCGGCCGCCAAGCCGGGCAAGGTGGGAATCACGGGCTATTGCATGGGCGGCTCCATCGCCCTGCGCGCGGCGGGAACCTACCCGGACCGCATCGGGGCGGCGGCCTCCTTCCACGGCGGCAACATGGCCACCGACGACGAGCGCAGCCCGCATCTGCTGGCGCCTGCGATCAAGGCCAAGGTGCTGGTGGCCGGGGCCATAGAGGACCGCAGTTATGACGAGGCCCAGAACACCCGGCTCATGAAGTCCCTGAGCGAGGCGGGCGTGGACGCCGAGGTGTCGATCTGGGAAGGCTGCAAGCACGGCTGGGTGCCCACCGACATGCCGGTGCACAATCCCGACGGCGCCGAGCGCCACTGGCGCGAACTGGTCGCCCTGTTCGACAGCGTCCTGAAATAGCGCGCAAAGAAAAAGGCCGGCGTCACCGCCGGCCTTTTCCAAATCTGCTTGTCGCTTGCGCCTAGGCGGCGGCGGCCGGCGCTTGCGCGGCGAGCTTGGCCTTCAGCTGGCGCTTGATCTTCAGGGCGCGGGGCGAGAGCTGCTCGTCCTTGGCCTTGACCAGGAAGATGTCCAGGCCGCCGCGGAAGTCCAGGGTGCGGCGGGCCGCATTGGAGATGCGCAGCTTGAAGGTTTGCCCGAGCGCATCGGACTGCAGGCTGGCGGGGGCCAACGCCGGCAGGAAGCGGCGCTTGGTCTTGATATTCGAGTGGCTCACATTGTTGCCGACCATGGGGCCGATACCGGTGAGTTCGCAGCGACGCGACATGGCTTAAGACCTAAGCGAGAAAAGAGTGACGGCGGGCGGACCCGCGCGAGAGCGGGCGATATAGTCGAAGGTAAGCGGCGGCGTCAAGGCGGAGCCGCCTTTCAGACCGCTTCATCGCACTTTCCTGTCGCCACGCCAAACCACCCGCGGTCCGACCGTCTTGTGTCCCCAAGCCCTTAGGATACAATACCTTGTAGGGAACAAATCCCGAATCGAGCCGAGTCAGCGATTCGGTCCTGATTCGTTGCGGCCACGTTCCGCCGCCGCCGCCTGAGGCTTAACCTACTCCTTTTCCGTCAGTAGCGAGAAGGCTCGCCTTCCCCTAGCTTGGGCTGCAAATCACCCGCATGGGTGGATCCAGGGGACGGGAGTTCAACATGAAGGCGGCGGACCTGATCTGCGCCGGCGTCCTGGCGGGGTTGCTGAGCTTGCCTGCCGCTCCGGCCCAGGCCCAGGACGCCGAGGTCTCCGAGATCGTGGTCACCGGCAGCCGGATCGCCCGCAAGGACTATGTCTCCGAGAGCCCCATCGTCACGGTGGGCCAGGAGCAGATCGCCGCCGTCGGCATGGTGACGATCGAGAACACCCTGAACCAGGTTCCCCAGTTCACGCCGTCCAATGGCTCGGGCACCAACACCACCAACTTCGTCACCACGCCCGGCCAGGCCTACGCCAACCTGCGCGGCCTGGGGCCCACCCGCACGCTGGTGCTGATCGACGGACGCCGGGTGGTGGCGGGAAACCCCAATGCGGTGGTCGATCTCAACACCGTGCCGACCTTCCTGGTGGACACGGTGGAGACCATCACCGGCGGCGCCTCGGCGGTCTATGGCTCTGACGCCATCGCGGGCGTTGTGAACTTCAAGCTCAAGCGCAATTTCGAGGCCCTGCAGGTCGACGCCCAGTTCGGCGTCACAGAGCAGAACGACGCCGGCCAGCTCACGGCGTCCGTGGGCTGGGGCCGCAATTTCGAGCGCGGCGCCCTCGCCGTCGCCGCCACCTATGACAAGCGCGAGGGCCTGCTGGCGGCGGACCGCGACTGGTCGGCCGTGGGCTATTCGATCCTCACCACCGGCCTGACGCCCTCAGGCGCGGCGACGATCCCCGACGGGCGCTTCGATCCGGCGTCGAACGCCGGCGGCGCAGCCAACCTGCCCAGCCAGGCGGCGATGAACGCGGCGTTCGGAGCCTATGGCTTCGCGCCTGGAACCGTCGCGCGCGGCGCCAGCCTCAGCTTCAACGCCGACGGCAGCCTGTTCTCCACCGCCCCGGTGAACAACTATACGGGCGTACGCGATGCGGGCTTCTCGGCCGCCAGCTACACCTTCAACAGCGCCGCCTATCGCTACCTGAACCTGCCCTTGGAACGCTGGAGCCTCTACGCCTCGGGCCGCTACGACCTGACCGACAGCCTCGAGGCCTATGGCACGGCCAGCTACACCACCTATGACGTCTCGCGGCAGCTAGGCCCCGCCTCGGCCAGCGACGGCGCCTTCCCTGGCCCCGACATCGTGGTCCCGGTGACCAATCCCTTCATCCCGGCCGACCTGCGCACCCTGCTGGCCTCGCGCACCGATCCGACGGCGGCCTTCTATCCCCGCCGCGCCTTCAATGAGGTGGGGGGCCGGCTCTCCAATAACACCTATGAGACGATGCAGCTGGTGGCGGGCCTGCGTGGAGCCCTGCCGATCAAGGACTGGAAGTGGGACCTCTACGCCAGCCACGGCCAGATGGATCACACCGAAAGCCAGGTCGGCAACGTCAGCCGGTCGGCCATGCGCACCCTGACCTTCGCCCCCGACGGCGGTGTCTCCATCTGCGGCGGATTCAACATCTTCGGGGCCGGCAAGGTCAGCCCGGGCTGCGCGGCCTATATCGCCCGCGACGTCGCCAACTCTACGACCATCAAGCAGACGGTCGTCGAGGGCTATGTGACCGGCAGCCTCATCGACCTCCCGGCCGGGCCGCTGAAGTTCTCGGCCGGCGCCCAGCATCGCAAGGACGACTTCGACTATTCACCCGACCTGCAGTTGCAGGGGCCCGATATCGTTGGCTTCAACCCGGCGGTCCCGGTCAGCGGGGACATCACCTCCGGGGAGCTGTACGCTGAACTGCTGGTCCCGGTGCTGGCCGACCTGCCCCTGATCGAGAGCCTGGACATGACGCTGGGCGGCCGGGTGGCGGACTATTCCACCACTGGCCAGGTCAGCGCCTACAAGGCCGACCTCACCTGGAAACCGGTTTCCAGCCTGCTGATCCGTGGCGGCTACCAGCGGGCGGTGCGCGCACCCAACATCGCCGAGCTGTTCTCGCCCCAGTCCCTGGGCTTTGTCGGCATCGGCTCGCCCGGGACCGGCGCCACGGCGGGCGATCCCTGCGACGTGCGCTCCTCGTTCCGCAACGGCGCCAACGCCGCGGCGGTCCGTAGCCTATGCCTGTCGCAGGGCGTGCCCACGGCGATCATCGACACCTTCAACCAGGCCTCCACCCAGGTGGAGATCGTGGGCGGCGGCAACCCCGGCCTCACCGAGGAGACCGCTGACAGCTTCACGGCCGGGGCTGTCTGGACGCCCGCGGTGGACGCCCCCTTCCTGCGCCGGTTCAGCGTCAGTCTGGACTACTACAAGATCGAGGTGGCCGATGTGGTGGGGACCATCGGGGTCCCGACCATCCTGGCCTCGTGCTTCAACGCCGATGGATCCAACCCCGGCCTCTCCAACGCCAACTTCTATTGCAGCCGATTCTCGCGCCTGAGCTCGGGCCAGATCACCGGCGTCGCCCAGACCCAGGTGAACCTGGCCTCGGTGAAGACTTCCGGGATCGACGCCCAGGTGGACTGGGGCTTTGATCTCGCCGACCTCGGCCTGCCGGAGAGCGCCGGCGCCCTGGCCTTCAACCTGGTGATCTCCAAGCTCGACAGCTTCGAACGCCAAGCGCGGCCCAACGCGGCCTTCGTCGACTATGCCGGAACCATCGGCGCCGACCTCTCGGGCGGCGCCCTGCCGGAGTGGAAGTCGGTGCTGTCGGCCACCTGGGCCGTCGGGCCGGTGCGGACCACCCTGCGCTGGCGCCATATCGCCACCATGACCGACGCCCGCAGCGTGCCGACCTTCAGCCCCACGGCGGTGAACACGCCCGACTATGACGTCTTTGACCTGTCGGGCTCCTGGAAGGTCGACGACCGGGTCACCCTGCGCGCTGGAGTGAACAACCTCGCCGACAAGGACCCGCCCTACTTCACCAGCTACCCCAACTCCAACACCGATCCCTCGACCTTCGACATCCTGGGCCGGCGGTTCTTCGTGGGGATCAACGCGAAGTTCTAGGTGCGCTCGGTCAGCAGCAGGTGCTGGATCAGCATGATGGTCTTGGCGTCGACGATGACGCCGTCGGTGACCATCCGCAGGGCGTCGGTGAGGGGGAACTCCAGCACCTCGATGTCCTCGCCTTCGCCCGCGTGGCCGCCCCCGGCGCTGACCTTGTCGGCGGGCGAGTAGCGGGCGGTGAAGAAGCTGAGCTGCTCGGTGACGCTGCCAGGGCTCATATAGACCTTGAAGACCGGGGTGACCGACGAGAACCGGTAGCCCAGCTCCTCCTCGGCCTCGCGCTTGATGGCGGTCTCCGGATCGTCGGCGTCCAGCAGACCGGCGGCGGCCTCGATCAGCGGCTCGATATGGCCGGTGACATAGGCCGGGATGCGGAACTGGCGGGTGAGCAGCACGGTCCCGCGATCGGGGTCGTAGGGCAGGATCACCGCCCCATCGCCGCGATCATAGGTCTGTCGCACCTGGGTCTCCCAGGTCCCGTCGTGGCGGCGGTAGTCGAAGGTCACCCGCTTCAGCGTCGCCCACTCGTCGGAGAGGGTATGGAAGACGAGGTTGCGGACCTGGTCGCTCATTTGGTCTCCGGCGGCGGGGGCTTGATCTCGGACACGATGGCGACGTCGCCCGCCGTACCATCGGGGCACTTGTCGCTTTCGGGCACGACCCGCAGGCGGCGGCCGGCCACCACCACGTCCGCCAAGGGATTCGGATCGGCGTTCACCGCGAACTGGCCCGCCTTCAAGGCCTCGCCGTCCTTGTCGCAATAAGATCCGGAGAGCGTCCCGATCCGGGTCCAGACGCCGCCAGCCTGCCGGTAGACGCGGCGGTCGCCCATGGCGAACACCACCACTTCGGGCGAGGCGTCGCCGTCAAGGTCGGCCACCACGGCGTCGCACAGACGGCCGGGTTCGCAGTTCTGCAGCGGGTCCTCGAAGCTCTTCCAGGTCTGTTCGAGGAACCCGACCGGGAAGGCGCCGCCGCCGGCGACACGGACCAGTTCCTTGCGCTCCACCACCGAGGTCGTGGCCTCGCCGTAGCGGGCCTTGCGGGCCAGGGCCGAGGCGGCGCGCCGGGCGATCTCGGCGGCGTTCGCACCGGTCTTGCGGGCGGCGAGCGCCTTGAGGGCGTCCATCCCCGGCTTGCCGGCCTCGAAGCGCAGGAACAGGTAGTCGAACTTGTCTGGCGTCACCACGCCACGATCGAGGCGCGCAAGCTGGTCATTCACCGACAGGCGGGCCGGATTGGCCAGGGGCGAGAACAGGGCCAGCAGGATGGCCACCACCAGGTGGGCGGCGATGACGTTGGTGACCTCCAGGCGCTTCAGCCAGGGACCGGGCCAGAAGACGCTGGCCGCGTAGCCCACAGAATAGACGACGGCCACGATCGTGCAGGCGACACCGTAGATGCGGTCCGGGGTCAGGCCGTACTGACCGATGCGCAGGATCAGGCCATAGGCGGCGATGGCCACCAGCGGCGCGATGATCACACCGGTGATCCGGCCGGCCCACTTCAGCGCGACGGGCGGATGGTCCTCGGCCTCGCCTTCCTGATAGGCGGCGTTGAGCAGGACGATGAGGGCCGCGGCGGCCGAGAGCAGGATGCCCGCCGCGCTCTTGGTGTCCCACAGCAGGGTCAGGCCGGTGAACGGCAGGGCGATGAGGAAGCCCGCCCCGATCACCGCCATCACCGGCAGCAGCCACGACAGCAGGGTCAGGGCCACGGTGCGGATGCCGCGCACCAGGCTGGCGCGGACGTCGGTCAGGTGGATGGCCAGGGCGAAGAAGGTGGTGGTGGCCGGGAAGGCGAACCAGGGCTTCTGGATGGTCTCGCCGACCCACTTGATACCGATCAGGTCGAACAGCGCCCCGCCCAGCCAGAGCAGCAGCCAAAGGGCCCCGACGAACAGCACGGCCAGGGCCAGGCGCACGCCGTCCTTCCAGGTCTGCTCGAAATAGCGATCGTAGCTGGCGATCCAGCGGCGATCAGCGTCGGCGCCGGTCACCAGGTGATGGGCGATGAACAGGCCCACGGCGGTGAAGATCACCAGGGGTGGGCCCGGCCAGTGCTCGGCGCCCATGTCGGGAACCGCGATGGTCCCGTGATAGGCGCCCAGCGCGGCCACCACGACGGCGACGGCGGCGCCCCAGATGACCAGGGTCCGGGTCCGCAGGGTGTGCAGGCCGCCCAGCAGCACCACGGGCAGGAACAGGATCAGCATCGCGCAGGCGCAGAACAGCGGCGAGGAGACGCCGTCGATCAGGCCGTGCTTCTCCCACTCGTTCAGGCCGTACAGCGCCAGGCCCTGGGCGAACCCGATGGCGACGCGGGCGATGGCGATCGGTCGTGACGCCTGACCGTGATCAGTTTCCCCGGCGAACATGATGGTTCCTCCCCAACTCACCTCACGGTCGCATGGCGGGCGGCGAGCACCAACAAGCTTGGCAGATTGATGGAATAGAGTCGGCTTGCCACGCCCAGGCCTGGGGCGTATTGATAACTGACCAGTCAGTTATTTAGAGCGCGCATGTCCCTCCCCGCCGGCCAGCCGAAGTTCCGACGCCGCAAGGCCGATCGTCCCGACGAGATCGTGGCGGCGGCCTTCGAGGTGTTCGCGGAGAAGGGCTTCGCCGCCGCGCGGCTGGACGACATCGCCGCCCGGGCCGGGGTCTCGAAGGGGGCGATCTACCTCTACTTCGCCACCAAGGAGGACATCTTCCAGGCCGTGGTGGAACAGGGCGTCGCCCCCAACCTGCACAATCTGGCCGCCCTGGCCGCCGCCAATCCGCAGACCTTTCCCGACCTGATCCGCGCCTTCGCCAAGGTCATGGCCCACGTCGCTTCCACCACGCCGATCGGGGGGATCATCAAGATGGTGATCGGAGAGGCGCGCAACTTCCCGGAGCTGGCGCGGGTCTGGCACGACCGGCTGATCGTCCCGGCCCTCGGCGCCCTGACAGGCGCCATCGCCGCGGCCCAGGCGCGCGGGGAGATCCGCCCCGGCGACCCTCGCCACTATGCGGCGGGCCTGATCTCGCCCCTGCTGGTGGGGGTGATCTGGCGCGAGACCTTCACCCCCGTCGGCGCCGAGCCCTTCGACCTGCCGGCCCTGATGGAGCAACACGTCGAGACCCAGCTGCGGGGAATGGTCCCATGAAACAACGCCTGCTCGTCATCGCCCTGCTGCTGGCGGCCGCCGGCCTGATCGCCGCCCTGGTGCTGACCCCCAGGCTGAACCGATCCAACGTGCTGACCGGCTATGTGGAGGGCGAGCCGCTCTATCTGGCCTCGCCGGTGTCAGGGGCCGTTGCCCAGGTCCATGTCCAGCGTGGCGACCGGGTGAAGGCCGGTGACCGGCTGTTCGTCGTTGACCCCAAGCAGTTGGCCGCCCAGCGCCAGCAGGCCCAGGCCGAGGTGGGCGCCGCTCAGGCCCAGGCGCAGGACGCGCGCAAAGGCCTGCGGCCGGTCGAACTGGCTGTCTATGACGCCAACATCGCCGCCGCCGAGGCCCGCGCCCGGGACGCCGCGGCCGACATGCGCCGGGTCGAGCCCCTGGTGCGTAGGGGAATCTATGCGCCGGCCCGCCTGGACGATGTCCGCGCCGCCCTGCAGACCGCCAACGCCCAGCTGGCGGCCGCCCGGCGGCAGCGCGACGCC